>JAEDOE010000260.1 GCA_016302095.1 Anaerovibrio sp.
TTCTGCCCCTTGGAAGCAAAGGTCACGCCGGTAAACTCGCAGCGGGCATGCTCCCCGTGGAGAATGCTGCATGGATACAGCATGGACACATGGGAGCCGAAGGAGCCGGACACCCACTCAATAATGCCGTCCTTCTCCACCAGGGCACGCTTCGTGTTCAGGTTCATCATGTTCCGGGACCAGTTCTCAATGGTGGAGTAGCGGAGCCTTGCCCCCTCCCCCACGAACAGCTCCACGCAGCCTGCATGAAGGTTGGTCACGTTGTATTTTGGCGCACTGCACCCCTCAATAAAGTGCAGGCTGGAATTTTTTTCCAGAATAATCAGCGTATGCTCGAACTGCCCTGCCCCTGCCGCATTCAGGCGGAAATAGGACTGCAAAGGAATATCCACATGCACCCCTTCCGGCACATAGACAAAGGAGCCACCTGACCAGACGGCCCCGTGGAGGGCTGCAAACTTGTGGTCCTTGGGCGGCACCAGCCGCATAAAATGCTCCTTGACCAGAGCCTCGTGCTCCCTGAGGGCAGTCTCCATATCCGTGTACACTACTCCCTGCTGGATAAGGCTGTCCTGAATGCTGTGGTAAACCACCTCGGAGTCATACTGGGCACCTACGCCTGCCAGGGACACCTTCTCCGCCTCCGGGATGCCCAGCCGGTCAAAGGTGGACTTGATATCCTCCGGCACATCCTCCCACCTGCCGGCCATTTTGGCATCCGGCTGCACATAGGTCACAATCTCCTCCATATTCAGCTCAGAAAGATCCGGCCCCCAGGTAGGAAGCCCCAGGCTGTTGTACACCTTCAGTGATTCCAAACGGCGTTCCAGCATCCACTCCGGGTCATGCTTCCTGGCTGAAATATCCCGCACTACCGCCTCCGTCAGCCCTGCCTGGGACTTATAGGCAGAACGGTCCTCATTCCTGATATCGTAGAGGGTACGCTCAATATCCTCTACAAAGGTTTTTTTCCTGTTTTCCATAGCTCTGCCTCTCAATCCTGCTTCAAAAAGCCGAAGCCTTCCCTGTCAATCTTCTCAATCAGCTCAGGGCCGCCTTCCTCCACAATCCGTCCGTTCAAAAGCACATGCACCCTGTCCACGGAAAGCTGTTCCAGAATACGGGTGTTGTGGGTGATAATCAGGCAGGCATTCTCCTCATTGTGGAACTTCCTGACGCCGCTGGACACAATCTGCACCGCATCCACGTCCAGCCCTGAATCAGTTTCATCCAAAAGCGCCAGCTTGGGATTCAGAAGCAGCAGCTGCAAAATCTCGTTGCGTTTTTTCTCGCCGCCGGAAAAGCCCACGTTCATATACCGCCCGGCATACTCCGGCTCAATCTGCAATTCCTCCATGGCCGCCTTCAGCTCCTTGCGGAACTTCATGATTTTCACCGGCTTGCCGGTAACGGCCTGCCGGGAGGCGCGGAGCATGTTCTCCACCGTAATGCCCGGGATTTCCTCCGGGTTCTGAAAGGACAGGAAAATCCCCCTGCGGGCACGCTCAAAGGTCTTCAGTGCCTGCAAATCCTCCCCCTCGAAGCCAATGCTGCCGCCAGTCACCTCATACTTCGGATGCCCCATAATCACATTCATCAGCGTTGACTTGCCGGAGCCGTTAGGCCCCAAAATAACATGGATTTCGCCTGCATTAATCTCCAGATCCAGCCCCTGCAGGATTTCACCCTTGTCCTGCCTGTCAGCCACACCTGCATGCAAATCCCTGATTTCCAATAACTTCTTGCTCATGACAAAACTCTCCTAATACAAAAATACACACAATAGACAATACACGATACAAAAGATAAACCATGCCGTGTTATTTCTTACTAAAATACTCAGAATTACTATTACCTATTATAAGAGTATGAATACCCCTTGTCAATAATCCCGATGAATTTTATCGGAATTATTCTCCCTGCTGCCACAAAGCCCCCTCTGACACCTCCCCCGCAAAAAAGCTTATCCTGCAGCTTTTCCCCGCAGAAACTTCCCTCTGTCGGCTCCTGCCCGTTAGAAAATCCCCTCTGTCGGCTCCTGCCCAACAAAAAAATCCCCTCTGCCAGCTCATGCCCGGCAAAGGGGATAGAAAGGATATACAACATGTATACCAAGAGGTATACAAAGGTGATAATACACTACAAGCTCAATACCTTGTCCTTATAGTTTTACATATTGTCACAAGCGGTATCTGCGTCTTGGAGGTATACAGCAGGCTTTTCCTAGCTGTTTGCCCTGACAAAATCCTCTGCAAAGCTCCTGCAGCCTGCCAAGGCCTCATCATCCGGGGTATTGTTGACGATCACGCCCTCGCCAAACACCTTGGCGCCCTGCTCTTTGCAACGCTTCTGCCAGTCCTCCATCCATTCGCCGCTGCCCCAGCCATAGGAGCCGAACAGGCCCACAGGCACATCGGCCAGCTTCTTTTCCAAGGAAGCAAACATCGGCTCAAACTCCGCTTCTTCCAGTACCTCGTTGCCCATAGCGGGACAGCCCAGCAGCAGGCCGTCAAAATCCGCCAGCTTTGAGGCCGGGAAAAAATCCGGTGTCAGGAGCTCCACCTCCGCACCAGCAGCCTTTGCCCCTTCAGCCATGGCTCTTGCCATCATCTCCGTATTGCCGGTACCGCTCCAATATACAACTGCCAACTTCATAAAAAATCCACTCCTT
>JAEDOE010000261.1 GCA_016302095.1 Anaerovibrio sp.
CTGCGCCCCTTGTACGATGCCCTGCAGGATATTCTGGGGCAGGATGTGTTTCAGAAGCTGATGCTGAAGGGGGTAATAGAGGTGGCTCCCCTTGCCTATATGCGTGGCAGGACGCTGGAAAATGCCTTTGTCATCCTGGATGAGGCCCAGAATACCACGGATAAGCAGATGAAGATGTTCCTGACTAGATTGGGCTTTGGCTCCCGGATGGTGGTCACTGGTGACCCGGGGCAGATTGACCTGCCCAGGGGTGTTACCTCCGGCCTGGTGGAGGCGGCCAAGATTCTTGACGGGGTAAAGGGCATCGGCATCGTCCGCATGGAGCCGATGGATGTTATCCGCCATGATGTGGTAACGAGGATTGTGGAAGCTTATGCTGCCTATGAAAAGAAATTGCAAAAATTTTGATAAAGGAGATTTTAATGGAGATTATTATCGGGCGTGAGCCTGAAGATTTGCAGCTGCCTGAGGCAATGGGCAGCCTGGAGGAAATGGAAAATATTGTCAGGCGGGCGGTGGAGATTACCGGCCCTTTGTATGATGTGGAAAACAGCGAGGTCAGCGTAACCCTGACTAATGACGAGCATATACATAGTCTTAACCGGGAATACCGGGGACTGGACAGGCCTACAGATGTGCTGTCCTTTGCCTTTGTGGACAGCGAGGAGCCGGAAATCGAGGATGGGCCGGAGACGGAGGTGCTGGGGGATATTATTATCTCCCTGGAGCGTGCCTGGGCGCAGGCACAGGAATACGGCCACAGCATGGAAAGGGAGCTGTCCTTTTTGACTGTGCATGGCATGCTGCATCTTTTGGGCTATGACCACATGGAAGAAGAAGAACGCATGGAGATGGAGGAAGAACAGCGGTATATCATGGGCAAGCTGGGAATTTCCCGGGATGGCAAGGGCATGGTTCTGCCTTTGGCACAGGAAGCCCAGGTGACCATGAGCAAGGGCAAGGAAATAAAATTGGAGGAATTGCCGCCTGAGCCGAAGCTGCAGATTGACCCCAAGACATATAAATCCGGCTTTGTGGCAGTTATTGGCAGGCCCAATGTGGGGAAGTCCACCTTGATTAACAGCCTGATCGGACAGAAAATTGCCATTATGTCTGACAAGCCACAGACTACCCGCACCCGCATAATGTGCGTTCTTACTCAGCAGGATGCCCAGATGGTATTTCTTGATACGCCGGGCATCCACAAGCCGAAGCATAAGCTGGGAGAGTATATGGTGCGTGCTGCGGAGGGAACCCTCAAGGAAGTGGATGCTATTATTTTCGTGGTGGATGCCACGGAGAAATTCGGCCCCGGGGAGCAGTATATCCTGGAGCGGCTTCAGGCAACGCAAAAGCCGGTAATCCTTGCCATCAACAAGCTGGATTTGCTGGAGGACAAGGAGCAGCTGCTGCCGATTATTACCGGCTACAATGGCAGGTACAATTTTGCAGCTACGGTGCCGATTTCTGCCAAGGAGGAAAATAATCTGGACGGGCTTTTGGCGGAAATCAAGAAATATCTGCCCAAGGGACCGCAGTATTATCCTGAGGACATGGTGACGGACCAGCCGGAGAGGCTGATTGTGGCAGAGCTTATCAGGGAAAAGGCTCTTTTGCAGACCAGGGAGGAAATTCCCCATGCCATTGCCGTGGATATTGAGGAGATGAAGCCGCGGGATAATGGAGACATGTATGTCCGTGCCACTATCTATGTGGAGCGTGATTCCCAGAAGGGCATCGTCATCGGCAAGCGAGGGGCTTTGCTGAAGGAAATCGGTGCCCAGGCCCGTGCCGATATCCAGATGCTGCTGGGGTGCAAGGTTTTTCTTGACCTGTGGGTAAAGGTCAAGAAGGACTGGCGCAACCGGGACAATATCCTGAAGGATTTCGGCTTTCGGGATTAATTTATATAAAGGAGAATATATATGTCAACAGAAAAATTTAAGCCCTATATTGCGGCTGACAAGAAGCCTTTGGAGCTGACTGTTACAGCGGTTATTGTAGGCGTGCTGCTGGCTGTGCTGTTTGGCGGGGCCAATGCGTATTTAGGCTTGCGTGTGGGTATGACCATTTCAGCCTCCATACCGGCAGCAGTTATTTCAATGGCGGTTATCCGCGTGCTGATGCGCAGGGATTCGATTTTGGAGAACAATATGGTGCAGACCATTGGTTCAGCTGGTGAATCCCTGGCTGCCGGGTGTATTTTTACGCTTCCGGTCTTGTTTATGTGGGCGAAGGAATGGGGCACTGAGCCGCCGCCTATACTGGAAATTACGGTTATTGCCTTCATTGGCGGTATTCTTGGCATCTTGTTTATGGTGCCTCTGCGCCAGGCTCTGATTGTCAAGGAGCATGGCGTGTTGCCCTATCCGGAGGGTACTGCCTGTGCGGATATTCTGCTGGCAGGCGAGGGACATTCCTCCAAGGCAGGCAAGATTTTTGCCGGGCTGGGCTTTGCGGCAGTATACAAATTTATTGCAGACGGCTTGAAGATTTTTCCAAGCGAGGTTGACTGGTCTTTGGATAAGTTCAAGGGAGCAGGGATCGGCTGTGATGTCCTGCCGGCACTGCTGGGCGTGGGTTACATCTGCGGCTACAGGGTTTCCAGCCTGCTCTTGTCCGGTGCTGTCCTGAGCTGGTTCTGCCTTATGCCGTGTATTGTGATG
>JAEDOE010000262.1 GCA_016302095.1 Anaerovibrio sp.
TAATGGCATCCTTCGGCTCCTCGAAGCAGTTCTGCAGCACCCGCACCTTAATCAGCTCCCGCTTCTTGATTGCCTCCTGGGCAGCCTGTACCACGGTAGGGGTAACCCCTTCCTTGCCCATGTTTACCACAGGGTCCAGAGTCATGCCCATAGAGCGCAAAAAACTCTTCTGCTTGCCTGTCAAAGTATTCTTTATCAATGTTTATCCTCACTCTCTATACTCAAATTCCATATCGCCGATGTGGACGGTTTCACCTTCCTTGATGCCCCGCTCCTGCAGCTTTTTGTCAATGCCCTTGATGCGCCAGATATACTGGAAGCGGCGTACAGCCTCGTCATTGCCGAAATTGGTCATGGCTACCAGCTTTTCCAGAGCCTTGCCGCTGACTACAAATTCGCCGGAAATATTCCTGCTGATGGTGATCTTGTCTGGGTCCTCCGCCTGTGCCTCATAAATCTTCTCGCCTTCCTCGGCATCAGGCTCCTCCACATACTCATCAAGAGCCTTCGCCACAGCATTAATCAAATCCTTCAAGCCCTGGCCTGTTGCCGCGCAGATCGGGAAAAGCTGAATGCCTTCCTTCTCCGCCAGCTCCCGAAGCCGCAGGAGATTTTCCTCCGCCCCCGGCAAATCCATCTTGTTAGCAGCCAGAATCTGGGTACGGCGGGCAATCTTCTCGCTGTACAGCTTCAGCTCCTTGTTAATCTTGTAATAGTCCTCCACCGGGTCCCTGCCCTCAATGCCGGAGGCATCCACAATATGCACGATAATCTTGGTGCGCTCCACATGGCGCAGAAAATCATGCCCCAGGCCTACGCCCTCGGAGGCACCATCAATCAAGCCCGGAATATCAGCCATGACGAAGGTCTTTTCATCCCCCAGCTCGCCTACGTTCACCACGCCAAGCACAGGGGTGATAGTGGTAAAATGGTACTCGGCAATCTCAGGCCGTGCCGCGGAAACCTTGGCAACAAGGCTGGACTTGCCCACGCTTGGATAGCCAACCAGCCCCACGTCAGCCAGCAGCTTCAGCTCCAGCAAAAGATTTTTTACCTCGCCCGGCTCGCCAAACTCGGCAAAGGTCGGGGCGCGGTTGGCACTGTTGGCAAACTTGGCATTGCCCCTGCCGCCGCGGCCACCCTTGGCAATTACCGCTTCCTGCCCCAGCTCCGTCAAATCAGCCAAAATCTCGCCGGTATCTGCATCCTTTACCAGCGTTCCCTGGGGAACCTTGACGATGCAAGGAGGCGCGTTATGACCGTACTGGTTCTTTATATCGCCGTTTTCGCCATTCTTGGCTGTAAACTTCCGATGAAAGCGAAAATCCAGCAGGGTATTCATATTGTTGTCCACCCGGAAGATGACATCGCCGCCCCTGCCGCCATCACCGCCGGAAGGGCCTCCCTTTGCCACAAACTTCTCCCGGCGAAAGGCTGACTTGCCGTGGCCGCCTGTGCCTGCCGTAACCTTGATAGTAATCCTGTCAATAAACTGCATAACTTGCCTCCTTCTAAACCTGATGATGTATAAAAAGCTGGTATTGAAAACAATGCCAGCTTTTTATACATCATCTAACCTCCTACCGGCCACCCTGTAGCTTGCAGCAGTAGCTCCTGGGAACCGGAAAGCCTGATAACGAAAAAAATACCTGCACCCATTCAGGCGCAGGTATCTCTTTACTATTACATAGCAGCGTCTTCTACTGCATAAACGCTAACCTGACGGTTGAAACGTCCCTTACGCTCGAAAGCAACACGACCAGCAATCTTTGCATAGATGGTATCATCCTTGCCGATGCCTACGCCATTGCCAGGATGGAAATGAGTTCCTCTCTGACGAACGATAATGCTGCCTGCGGTTACAACAGTGCCAGCCTGCTCCTTGACACCAAGGCGCTTTGCCTCACTGTCACGGCCGTTACGAGTGCTGGATACACCTTTCTTATGAGCGAACAGCTGTAAATCAAACTTAAACATCAGGGTTACACCTCCTGTACCACTGAAATACTAATTTCATCCGGATCATACTCTTGGATATCTCTAAACCCAATAAGCATTGTCTCTAAAATTGCATCAGTTAATTCATCAGGAACGCCCTTGAGCCTTGCATGCAAGTCACCACTCGCTACTCTGTAATCCACTTCGCGATGTAAGTGCTGCCCTACGCCCTTCAAGGCGGTCTGTGCTAATGACGAAATCCCGGCACAGACAATATCACTGCCATACTCCCCGTGGTGACCACGGACATCATAGCCGGATATTCTCCCCTGGGAATTGCGATAAACCTTTATCTCAATCATTTATCTCAAATAATTAAGCTTCGATCTTCTCGATAACAACCTTGGTAAATGGCTGACGATGACCCTGGCGCTTGCGATAGTTGGACTTAGCCTTGTACTTGAAGACCAGAATCTTCTTGCCCTTGCCCTGAGCCTCAACCTTTGCGGTAACCTTTGCACCATCAACTACTGGCTTGCCAACAACAACCTCGCTGTCCTTTACTACGGTCAGAACCTGATCAAAGGTAACAACATCGCCCTCAGCAGCCTCCAGCTTCTCAACCAGTACAGTATCGCCCTCAGCAACCTTGTACTGCTTGCCACCAGTCTGAATAATTGCGTACATTCTCTTACACCTCCCTGTTATTGTACTCGCC
>JAEDOE010000263.1 GCA_016302095.1 Anaerovibrio sp.
AAGTTGTCAAAAAACGGCTTTTTTGATAACTTCACTACCTAACATATCAAAAAACGTCATTTTTGACAAGAAGAAAGATGATGTAGTATATTTAGGGTGTAAGGTAGAGTGCGGAAAGGGCAGTGCATCATGATATGGGAGGCGGATGGTTTTATGCTGAATGTATTTGCGTCCGGCATCTTCGGCGTCATTGTGGGGGATGCTGCAGGAGTGCCTTATGAGTTTAAGGAACGGGACAGTTTCCAGTGTGATGATATGGTGGGCTGGGGGACACATCTGCTGCCTCCCGGTACATGGTCTGATGACAGCAGCATGACACTGGCGACAATGGAGAGTATTGTCAGGCGGGGCAGGATTGATACTGCCGATATAATGGGGAATTTTGATGCCTGGCTGTCAAGGGCGGAATTTACTCCCTATGATGATGTATTTGATGTGGGCAATGCAACCTACAAGGCAATCTGCCGCTACCAGCAGGGAACTGAGCCGGAGCTGTGCGGTGGCACGGGGGAGAGGGATAATGGCAACGGGGCATTGATGAGGATTTTGCCTCTTGCTTTTGTGAACTGCTCTGAGGAAGAAATTTTTGCCGTGTGCAGCCTTACCCATGGGCATCTTATCTCCAAGCTGTGCTGCCTGTATTATGTATATGTGGCGCGAAACATCATGTTGGGCTATAATAAGGTGGAAGCCCTGCAATTTGCCTGGCAGAAGCTGGCGGATTATTGCCATGATATACCACCGGAAATCCAAACAGTCAATGGGGCATGGAACTGGCAGCGGGATGAGGTGCAGAGTTCCGGATACGTAATTCATACGCTGCAGGCTGCCCTCTGGTGCTTCTATCATACAGGCAGCTACAGGGAATGTATCCTGGCAGCGGTCAATCTGGGAGATGATACTGATACTGTGGCAGCGGTTGCCGGCGGTCTGGCAGGTCTCTATTATTGCCTGAAGAGGAAGGGTGAAGAAAAGCAGATTCCCAGGGAATGGATAGCAAAAATTGCCCGCAGGGAATATATAGTGGGACTTTGTACCAAATTCACCGCATTAATTAATGGATGATGTTTTGTAGAAATTGTTCCACGTGAAACATCAGAAAATATGTTTTTTGACAGAAAATGATTTTTTGTTGCTGATGTGATTTAAAATTCATAATGCTGAGGAGGAGAGGTTATGAAAAAATGTTTTTTGCTTTTGCTGATGCTGATTACCCTGGGGGCAGGGACGGTGCTGGCCCAGGGAGCTGATGGGCAAATGCCCCAGGTGATACCTTACCCGGAGGGACTTGATACGAAATCCGAGGGAGCATCTGCCGCACCGCCAGAGATTAATCACCAGCCATCCAGGTATTTTACGGCACTGGATTATTACGATATGGAGTCTGATGACAACATGACTATCCTGTCCCATTATCCCACCTATCAGCAGGCAACCGAGTATACCTGTGCCCCGGCAGCAGGCTTGACGGTTCTGCATTACTTCGGTTTTAGCCAGTATGATGAGATGGGACTTGCCAAGGAGATGAAGACTCAGGGGTATCCGATTGGCACAAATCCGAAGGATATGGCAGATTTTTTCCGGCGCATTGGCTGGCATGTGGAAAGCAGCGTGGATGGTATAGGCTTTGACAGTTATGAGGCGTTTGCCGGTTTTGTACAGAAGGAACTGAAGGCAGGTCATCCGATTATGGTGGAAAATGTGGAGTGGGGCGGCCACTGGCGCGTGATTATCGGCTACGATAACATGGGCACGGAAACTACCCTGGATGATGTGCTGATTTTCATGGACAGCTATGATACCAGCGACCATCTGCAGGATGGCTATACTGTAGGTAATGGCTGGCGTTTCTTTGCTATGTGGTTTGACCATTCCATGCTGCCGGAGGACCAGAGAAATCAGCCGTTTATTTTGGCATACCCTGTAAGATAAATATCTGGCTGGATAATTAGAATTGCATATGGAGAAATAGAAAAAGTGCCTGATTGTTCATAATGTATGAGATGAACAAATCAGGCACTTTAAATATGTGTGTATATCTCATTATTTATCCACAGGTATATGTGTATAACCTGTTAATATGTGGATAAGCCTGTGGATAACTTTGCTTAGTGGTGGAAAAGTCGGATATGGGTAAATGCCATAGCGATGTTGTACTTGTCGGCAGTCTCGATAACATTGTCATCGCGGATGGAGCCGCCGGACTGGGCGATAAAGGATACACCGCTCTTTTTGGCACGCTCTACATTGTCACCGAATGGGAAGAAGGCATCGGAGCCGAGAGCTACGCCGGTAATGGTCTTGAGGTATTCCTTCTTTTCCTCGCGGGAAAGAGGCTCAGGCTTCTCAGTGAAGACACGCTGCCAGTCATCTGTCTCCAAAAGGTCCTCCCACTCCTCAGAAATGTAAACATCAATGGCGTTGTCGCGGTCCGGGCGGCGTACATCATCCTTAAATGGCAGAGCCAGTACTTTCGGATGCTGGCGCAGATGCCATACATCAGCCTTGTTGCCAGCCAGACGGGTGCAGTGCACACGGGACTGCTGACCGGCACCGATGCCGATAGCCTGTCCGTCCTTGGCATAGCAGACGGAGTTGGACTGGGTGTATTTCAGGGTAATGAGGGCAATCAGGAGGTCACGCTTGGCTTCCTC
>JAEDOE010000264.1 GCA_016302095.1 Anaerovibrio sp.
CCCATGTGCTATTTCCCTGGGCACCTATGCCCTGGTGGCACCTCGCCAGGACATGCAGACCAGGGCGATTTCCCTGAATTATGAAAAGGATGGCATCAAGGAATTTTCGATGGAGAACCTTTCCTATGATGAGTCCATAGGCTGGGCAAATTACATTGCCGGTGTGGTAAAGGTTTTTGAGGATGCCGGCATGAAGGCGACCTGCGGCTTTGATATTGCCATCTACGGCAATCTGCCGGGGGGTGCCGGGCTTTCCTCCTCCGCCTCCCTGGAGGTTTTGATGGGGGTTATCCTGAGAGAATTCTGCGGCTTTGAGATAGAGATGATTGAGATTGTGAAGCTGGGGCAGAAGGCAGAGAATCAGTTTGTAGGTGTCAACTGCGGCATCATGGATCAGTTTGCCGTAGGCATGGGCAAGAAGGACTGCGCTATCCTGCTGGATTGCAACACCTTGAAATACCGTTACAGCAAGCTGGACCTCCGGGATGCCTGCATCGTGATTACCAATACCAACAAGCCTCACAGCCTCAATGATTCTGAGTACAACCTGCGCCGCCAGCAGTGCGAGCATGCCCTGAAGCAGCTGCAGGAGAAGCTGGATATTACTTCCCTTGGTGACCTTGCCAACCCTGAGTTTGACTTCAACGCCGAGCTGATTACGGATGAGGTGGAGAGAAGGCGTGCCCATCATGCAGTGTATGAGAACCGCCGCACCCTGACAGCCGTAGAGGCACTGGAGCTGAACGACATCCAGCGCTTTGGCGAGCTGATGCGTGCTTCCCACGAGTCCCTCCGGGATGATTATGAGGTTACCTGCAAGGAGCTGGATACACTGGCAGAGCTGGCATGGCAGCAGCCGGGCGTAATCGGCTCCCGCATGACAGGCGGCGGCTTTGGGGGCTCCACCGTGTCCATTGTGAAGAAGGATGCAGTAGAGGATTTCAAGGCAGTAGTAGGCAAAAAGTACACGGAGATTATCGGTTACGCCCCTAGCTTCTATGTAGCTGATATTGCCGATGGTACCAGGAAGCTGTAAGGAAGGCTATAAAAAGCAGAGCGAGACTGTGAATATAACAGCAAGAGGATAGAGCTATGAACGAGAGTATGAATTACGAGATTAACAGGCTGCTGAATTTTGCCTTGCAGCAGGGGCTGATCAGGGAGTCAGATGTATTTTATTCTGCCAACCTGCTTTTGGAAAAGCTGCAGCTGGATGAATTTGTGCCGGAAAAGGTGAATGAAGCCCTGAGGGTGCCGGATGAGATTCTGGGCAGGCTGCTGGACTACGCGGCAGCGGAGGGGATTATTGAAGATACGGCCAATCAGCGGGATTTGTTTGATACAGACCTGATGAACTGCGTAATGCCACGGCCTTCCGAGGTGATTGCCGCCTTCAGGCAGGATTATGCTGTTTCGCCGGAGCTGGCTACGGAGCATTATTACCAGATGAGCATTGCCTCCAACTACATCAGGAAGGCGCGGATTGACAAGAATGTGGTGTGGAAAACCGCCACGGAGTATGGCGACCTGGATATTACCATCAATCTGTCCAAGCCGGAGAAGGACCCTAGGGACATTGCCAAGGCGAAGCTTGTGAAGTCATCCAGCTACCCCAAGTGCCTCCTGTGCCGGGAGAATGAGGGTTTTGCCGGACACGCCAATCATCCTGCCAGGCAGACTCACCGCCTGATACCACTGGATTTTGGCGGCCAGAAATGGTTCTTGCAGTATTCCCCTTATACCTACTATAACGAGCACTGCATTATCCTGAACGGTCAGCATGTGCCTATGAAGATTTCCCGTGCCACCTTTGAGAACCTGACGGAGTTTGTGACGATTTTCCCTCACTATTTTGCCGGTTCCAACGCGGATTTGCCCATCGTGGGCGGTTCCATCCTGTCCCATGACCACTATCAGGGGGGGCATTATACCTTTGCCATGGCAACTGCGCCTCTGGAAAAGGAATATGAATTTGCCGGATTCCCTGATGTGCAGGCTGGCAGGATCAAGTGGCCGATGAGCGCATTGCGCCTGACTTCTGAGAACCGCCAGCAGCTGATTGATCTGGCGGAGCATATTTTGAAGAAATGGCGTGAGTACAGTGATGAGTCTGTAGGGGTACTGGCCTATTCCGGCGAGGAGCCTCACAACACCATCACCCCGATCTGCCGCCGCCAGGGCAGTGCCTACCAGCTTGACCTGGTGCTGCGCAACAACCGCACTGATGAGGAAAACCCGCTGGGTATTTTCCACCCTCATGCCAACGTGCACCATATCAAGAAGGAAAACATCGGCCTGATTGAGGTGATGGGGCTGGCGGTGCTGCCGCCTCGCCTGAAGGAGAACATGGCAAAAATCAAGGCAGCCCTGCTCTCCGGCAGGGAAACCGTGGCCGATGATGAGCAGCTGGCTGTCCATGCTGACTGGTATCAGGAGATAAGGGCGCTCCATCCTGAGATAGATGAAGAAAATGCCGGGCAGATTATCAGGAATGAAATCGGCAAGGTGTTCATGCAGGTATTGACAGATGCCGGGGTATTCAAGCGGGATGCAGCTGGCATGGCAGCCTTTGACAGGTTTGTAAAGGAGTGTAACTGAGTTATGTCTATATTGGTATGCGGTGGAGCCGGGTATATCGGCTCCCATACAGTCTA
>JAEDOE010000265.1 GCA_016302095.1 Anaerovibrio sp.
AATAATATGTAAATAATGACTATTCATCTGTTATACATTAATCAACACGCCCTAATCAAAAATGACGATTGAGCCGCGTTTTTTGTTACCATCTTTAAAACTCCCATCCAGGCAGCCAAAGATAATTAAAATTATCTTGCGCTACCTGAATGGGAGCTGTAACTATTGTGTAATTATCGTTATATTAGTTATATGAATAATATGTATTATTTAGATTACGCGGCTAGAAGAAAATTATTTCTCCAGTGCATCCCAGGCTGCATTGGCACGCTCTACGAAGACATTGCGAACAGCCTCGTTTTCACCCAGGCCATGAATGTATGTCTCTACCTTGATGCCTTCCTTCTCAAGGATGCTCTTGTGGGAGTCTTCCTCACTACCTGCCATGTCGTTGTTGGCATGGTCGCCTGCAACCATCATGAATGGCATGATGGTAACCTGCTTGATTTTCTTTGCTTTCAGCTTCGGAATGATAGTTTCCAGGCTTGGCCAGCCCTCTACAGTCTCAATGAACACGTTATCATAGCCCAGCTCCTGCAGCTTTTCCTGAATAACTGCGTAGTAGGCATTGGCAATATTCGGTGTGCCATGTGCCATGATGACAATGCCCTCGCCCTTTTTCGTCTTTGGGAACTGGGTAGCAAAGGCTTTCAGCACCTCGGTTACGTCGTCAGCCTGCTCCTCCTGGCCCTGCCAGTACATCAGCGGCGTACCGATAGTCATCTTTTTGAAATTCTGCTTGTAGCTATTGAATACCCCCAGCTTGTAGTTGTACTCCATACCCGGAATGATATCCAGGGTGGTCAGGGCAATGCGGGTATATCCTTCTGACTTCAGCTGCTCCAGAGCTTCCTCAGGGGTAGGATACTTAACACCCTCATTGGCAGCCACGCGGTCAATAATGATATGGGAGGTATAGGCCGTTACAACCTTTACCCCCGGATGAGCTGCCTTAATGCCCTCAATAGTAGCATCAATGGTCTCGGCGCGGTTTTCTGCAAAGGTGGTGCCAAAGGTCATTACTACAATGGCATCCTTGTCAGCCAGCCCCTGCAAATCCGGGTTTTCATAAACCTGTACTCCCATCTGGGACGCTGCCAAAAGGGCAGGGGTTGCTGTCTTTACCTCCGGGTTCAGCTCATAAGCAGCCTCAGAAGCAGCAGGGCTTACGGTAAATACTGTGCCTACGGCAACAGCAGCTACAAAAAATTTCTTCCAGTTCTTCATTACATATTCCTCCTAAGAAAAAATACTATATATTTCCCTGCCTTGGCAGCAGGAAAACTGACAACATTTTTTGTAGCTCATACATTCATTGATTTGGTCGGGCTGAATATTGCTTTGCTTCCAGCCTCTGTAAAAATATATGTAAAAGGGAATTGCCTGCCTGTTAATCAGTTAATCTTTTAATCTGTTAATCAGGTTATCATCACTTCTCAATACTGCTGTTTTTGCGCAGCAGGTACAGGAAGTAAGGAGTACCTAAAAATGCAGTCATAATACCCACATTGACTTCCGTTTTTTCTATCAGCACCCTGCCCAGGGAGTCACAGAACAGCAGGAACACGCCTCCTGCCACAATGCTGGCAGGCAGCAGATGCTTGTGGTTTGGTCCCACCAGCATGCGCATCATGTGAGGGATAATCAGTCCTACAAAGCCTATGCTGCCGCTGATGCAGACACTGGCTGCCGTTGTCATGGCAGAAACCAGCAGCAGTATCAGGCGGTATTTTACCACCGGCATGCCCACTGCCTTGGCCTCCGCCTCGCCCAGAGCCAGGATATTCAGGTGCCGTGCCATCAGCAGCATAATGGAAATACCTGCCGCAATGGGCACAATACCCATCAATACATGCTCCCAGCGGCGATAGTCCAGGCTGCCGATAGTCCAGAAAAGATACTGCTGCAGCTTGTACTCATCCATAACTACCAGCAAGGCAGCTGTAATGGCACCCAGCAGCATCCCAACCACTACACCGGACAGCAGCAATGTCAGCACGGGAATCCTGCCATTCCTGGTGGCAAGCCCGATAGTCAGGAACACGGCACAGATAGCTCCTACAAAGGCAAATGCCGGCATGGCAAACATGTTCACAGCATTGACGCCCAGGCTGATAGCCACCACGGCACCCACTGTAGCACCGCTGGATACGCCAATAATTCCCGGGTCTGCCAGCGGGTTGCTGAAAATCCCTTGCAGAATAGTACCTGAGGCTGCCAGTCCCGCTCCCACCATAAAGCCCACCAGGGTACGAGGGGAGCGGATGAACATCAGCACAGCCTCCTGCTGGGCTGATATATTTACATCCTGCAGCACAGGCAGCCCCAGCTTGTGGCAGCACCACGCCGCCACCTGCAAAAAGCCAAGGTCATACTGACCGGCTGACAGGGAAAAAACAAATGTAACCAGCAGCATGGCAGCCAGCACTGCACCTACCAGCTTGCGGTGATACTTCATATTTTTTCACCACCCTTTGCTGATTCGCCCGGCTGCTCCTGCACGGGCTTGTTCATTGATTTTTCTGCTGCCGGTTCTACGGAAATTTCCCGTAATCTGTCACTTGCTTTCATGTCATTTCCACTGCTGCCGATAATCGTTGCCAGAAGCCGCAGCTTTTCCTCATCCATAGGTTCAGGCAC
>JAEDOE010000266.1 GCA_016302095.1 Anaerovibrio sp.
CCTTATCAGGCTATTATTTCTTCGCCTTCATCAGCTGGTCATAGCTGATGGCGCGTGTATGCTTGGTATGGCTCCACTCGTGGTCATTGCGCTTGAAGAAACCGATGAACACAATCGGAATCCATGAATAGATAAACACAGGGTACAGAAGCAAATAAAACCAAGCCTTCAGCTTCGCCCGGATTTTCAGCAGGATAATCATCGGCAGGATGTACTGCCCCATCATAATAGCAGTCATCAGCTCCGACGGCATAAAGGTGTAGATGCTGGTATAGAACTGACCGAACCACAGCTGGCAATAGCTGGCAATAATAAAGAAGGTAGAAATCATCAGGAAATGAGGCTGCAAAAGGTAAATACAGCCATCAAGAATGCGGATATCACGTCTCTTGATGCCCTCCCGGAGCATTACCGGAATAAAGCGGTGCGCCACATCGAACTGCCCCTGAGCCCAGCGCTTTCTCTGGTTCCAGGACTGCATGAAAGTCAGCGGCTTCTCATCGTACACGATAGCATCATGAGCCCAGGTGGTCTTGATGCCCTCTGCCAGGGACTTCATGGTAAACTCCATATCCTCAACCAGGCAGGTAGCGCGCCAGCCGTGACGCTGCAGCACCTCGGTAGTGATGCACATGCCGGTGCCGCCCAGCACCGCCGACAGCCCCAGATTGGTCTTTGCCAGATGTGAGATGTGGTCAATAACCCAGAAGGCTATGGCAAAAGTACCGGCAATCCAGGTATCATACGGGTTCTTGGCATCCAGATAGCCCTGGATAATCTTGGCTCCCTTGCAGAGATGATGGTTCATCTCCATGAGGAAATTCGGATGCACCAGGTTGTCCGCATCAAAAATGCACACCGCATCATACTTCTTGTCCATGGCAAAAAGCTTCTCAAACATCCACTCCAGGGCATAGCCCTTGCTCTTTTTGGTAGGATGGGTGCGCTCGCAGACAATGGCGCCTGCCTCGCCTGCCACCTTTGCCGTATTGTCCGAGCAGTTATCCGCAATCACATAGATATCATACAAATCCTTTGGATAGTCCAGCTGCTGCAGGTTCTCCACCAGCTGGCCGATAACCGCCTGCTCATTGTGGGCTGCTACAATCACAGCCATCTTCTTTTCCGGCGTGGTAATCTTATCTTCCTTGAAGCGCCACAGCCCGAAAAAGCCGATGAAGAAAAAATACACCGTAAACAGGAAAATAATTATTTGCAGCGGCACCATTACTACGTCAAATGGAAAATTCATCTACTAACTTCTCCTTTATTCAGCATTTTGCCTCTTTGCCAAATCCTGCCATTTACTTGCCGGCCAGATTAATAGCGTGGTTGATGATGCCAAAAACTGCATAGGCAGCAAAAATGGCAAACAATACTGCATAGATAATGGACTCCATGCCCCATACCAGAATTGCTGCAAAAATGACTGCCGCCACCAGCTTGGCTGCCAGGTTCATCTTCTCGCCGTCCCCCTTGAAATCAGGGTAATGCACCGTGCTGACCATCAGGTAGCCCACAACCATAACCAGCACAGGATAAGCATAGGACAGCTGCCCCAGGTCAAAACCCATGGACTGGAACAGCAGGGTGGAGGTAGCAATCAGACAGCCTCCTGCCGGAATTGCCAGCCCCATAAAATAACCATGCACCACGTCAGTATTTACGTTGAAGCGGGCCAGCCTGCCCATGCCGCAGACAGCAAAAAAGACAGCTGCCACCCAGCCAAAGGCACCAAACTCATGGAGCTGCAGGCTGTAGGCGAGAATGGCGGGAGCCGCACCAAAGGAAACCAGGTCGCACAGGGAGTCCATCTCCTTGCCGATTTCACTGCTTACCTTCAGGGCACGGGCAGAGCGGCCATCCAGGCCGTCAGCCACCAGCGCCAGCAGGATGCAGGCAGCAGCCGTGCTCAGCTCGCCATTAAAGGTGGACAGGATGGAACTCATGCCAAAAACAAGATTCATGGACGTCAGGCCATTTGGTACCCATGATTTACTAAACATTACTTAATCCTCCCCAAAACACTTTCACCGCCGCGGACCTTATCGCCCTTCTTCACCAGCACCTCTACATTGGCAGGCACCACCAGCTCAGTGCAGGAGCCGAACTTTATCAGCCCGTAGACCTGCCCCTTCTGCATATTGTCATCAAGGGTTACCCAGGAAACAATGCGCCGCGCCAGAATACCGGCAATCTGGGTGACAGTCACCCGGAAGCCCTGCTCATTCTCAATGCCCAGCATGTGCCGCTCGTTCTCAAAGCCCACCTCGTCCTTGTAGGCAGGGCGGAAGCGTCCGCATACATATTTCTGGCACTTGATTTCCCCGGCAATGGGGCTGCGGTTCACATGCACGTTGAACACAGACAGGAAAATAATAATTTTCCGGCAAGGCCCCTTGACGAACTCGTCATCCGGCAGCTCCACCACATCCTGCACCGTGCCGTCCGCCGGGGAGACAATCAGGTTTTCATCCATGGGAATATCCCGGCTGGGATTCCTGAAAAAATAAGTAAAATAGCATGCCAAAACCAGCGGTATGACAGCGCCATAGGCTCCAAAGCCAAAATACAGCACCACCGCCAAAAACAGGGCAGCGGCAATATAAATATATCCTTCCCTGACTACAGGGCCTCT
>JAEDOE010000267.1 GCA_016302095.1 Anaerovibrio sp.
CATGTTGATATTGACGAGCCGGTGGTGGTCTGTCCTGTTGACCCTCTGGTGGAGGATGAGTATTTTGCGGCTTTGGGCAGGCTTTGCCAGCAGGTGGATAAGGATGAGGCGAACTTGGTGCTGATGGGCATTGAGCCTACTTATCCAAGCGAAAAATACGGCTATATTATTCCTGCAGATGGTAGCAAAGTAAGTGATGTGCATACTTTCAAGGAAAAGCCTGATGAGGCAACTGCCAGGGAGTATATCCGTCAGGGAGCTTTGTGGAATGGCGGTGTTTTTGCCTTTAAGCTGAGGTATCTGCTGGACAAGGCACATGAACTGATTGATTTTACGGATTACCATGATTTGTTTGCCAGGTATGCCAGCCTGAAGAAAATCAGCTTTGATTATGCCGTGGTGGAACAGGAAGCTCATATTCAGGTAATGCGGTTTGCCGGTCAGTGGAAGGATCTGGGCACATGGAATACCCTGACCGAGGCCATGGACGAAAAATATATTGGCAACGTGGTGAAAAATGACACCTGCGAAAATGTGCATATTCTGAATGAGTTGAATGTACCTGTGCTGGCTATGGGGCTGAAGGATGTGGTTATTGCCGCTTCACCGGAGGGAATCCTGGTCAGTGACAAGGAAAAAAGTGCCCATATCAAGCCTTATGTGGATAATCTTGGCCAGCAGGTGATGTTTGCAGATAAAAGCTGGGGAAACTACCGGGTGCTCAGTGTTGAGGAAGGCAGCCTGACGGTGATTGTGACTCTAAACCGGGGGCACAGCATGAATTATCACAGCCATCAGCACCGGGATGAGGTATGGACGGTGCTTTCCGGCTATGGACATACCATTATTGATGGTGATATGCAGAATATCAAGGCTGGTGATGTGATAAATATGCCGGCAGGTTGCAAGCATACTGTTTTTGCGGACACGGAGCTGAAGCTTCTGGAGGTGCAGCTGGGCAGGGATATCAGTGTCAGTGACAAAATAAAGCATGATTTTGAGCCGGACACGAAATGCTTCGGCAAGGGGGATATCCGGGGGATTTATCCTACCCAGGTCAATGAGGAACTGGCTTATCGCATTGGCAGGTACTTTAAGGAAGTAATTAAAAATGATGAGATGTTAAATAGTGGCAATAGCAATAACGATGGCAGAGGAAATTCCAGGCTGCGTGTTGCTGTAGGCCATGATATCCGCCTGTCCGGGCCGTCACTAAAGAAAGCCCTTGTTAAAGGGTTGACGGAATCTGGCTGTGATGTGGTGGATATCGGCCAATGCGGCACGGAGATGATTTATTTTGCTGCTGCTCATCTGAAGCTGGATGGGGGAATCATGATTACGGCCAGCCACAATCCCAAGGCCTATAACGGCTTTAAGCTGGTCAGAAGTGGTGCCAGGCCTGTGTCTGAGGACAGCGGACTGAGGGAGCTGGAAGAACTGTGCAGCAGGGAGCCTGCCGTGTTGCAGGAGCAGATGGCTGGTGATGCTGGCTGCGTGGACGTTCATGATATCCTGCCGGAATATGTTGAGCATCTGCTGGGGTATGTTGATGTGGATGCCATGTGGAGACTGGCGGAGCAGCAGGGGCGCAGGCTCCGGGTGGTGGTCAACGCAGGTAATGGTGCGGCCGGGCCGGTGCTGGATGTGCTGACGGAGAAGCTGCCTTTTGAGTTTATCAAGGTGCATAACCAGCCGGATGGCAATTTCCCTAATGGCGTGCCAAATCCCCTTCTCCGGGAAAACCGGGATGCTACTGCCGATGTTGTCCGCAAGTACGGAGCCGATGTGGGGATTGCCTGGGATGGTGACTTTGACCGCTGCTTCCTCTTTGATGAGGAAGGCGGCATGATTGAGGGCTATTATATGGTGGGTTTCCTGGCGGAGGCGTTTTTGAAAAAATATCCGGGGGCAAGGATTATCCATGACCCGAGGGTGTACTGGAATACTCAGGCGATTTGTCAGGAGTTTGGCGGTGAGGCGGTTATGTGCCGTAGCGGCCATGCCTTTATCAAGGCAAAGATGCGTGAAGTGGATGCCGTCTATGGCGGTGAGATGAGCGCCCATCATTATTTCCGGGATTTTGCTTACTGTGACAGCGGCATGATTCCGTGGCTTCTGGTGCTGGAGCTTTTGCAGCAGAGGGGCAGGAAGCTGTCCGAGCTGCTGGCAGAGCGGCTGGATATGTACCCATGCAGCGGTGAAATCAACAGCAAGGTGGCCAGCACGGAGTCTGCCAGCAGGCTGGTGGAGTATGTGGAGGCTCACTATGCTGACGGGGAACAGGACTACACAGATGGCTTGTCCGTGGCATATCCAAGGTGGCGGTTCAATCTCAGGAAGTCCAGCACTGAGCCTGTTATCAGGCTGAATGTGGAGGTTGCCGGGGATAAAAAGCTTTTGCAGGAAAAGACGGATGAGCTTTTGCAGATGGTTAGGCATGAAATATAGGCAGATGTGGAATATAGTTTTTTGAGGATTATTTTGTGCAAATAAACAAGCCGCAGATTTGTGGCTGCGGCTTGTTCTTCCTGTAATTTCTTTTTCTTGGTCTCTGCATCCATCCTGGCAAGCAATATATCCAGCTCATACGGGAGAGAAGGCGATTAACGCAGACTAGCGGCAACAGCGGACAG
>JAEDOE010000268.1 GCA_016302095.1 Anaerovibrio sp.
GCTGATCTTTCCTACCCTATCGGCCCTTCCGATGCCTCCGAAAGCTATCTGAACATGGATGCCATTTTGAGAGCAGCCAGGGAAACAGGCGCGGATGCCATTCACCCGGGCTATGGCTTTCTCTCCGAAAATGCTGATTTCGCCGACATGGTAACCAAGGCAGGCCTCACCTGGATAGGCCCCCTGGCTGTCACCATCCGCCAGGTAGGGGACAAGGACGTGGCAAGGGCAGCCATGGAGCCATCCGGCATCCCTATGGCAAAGGGCAGCGAGCCCCTGACCGACTACGAGATGGCCATGGAGTCCGCCAAGGAGGTGGGCTACCCGGTCATCCTGAAGCCGGTATCCGGCGGCGGCGGCAAGGGCATGTTCGTGGCACACAACGCCAAGGAGCTGACGGATATCCTGAACGTAGTTGACCTGGAGAAGACCAAGTTCTACTTCGAGCATTACATTGAGCGTTCCCGGCACATCGAGGTGCAGATCGTAGCGGACAACTACGGCTCCATCATCCATCTGGGTGAGCGTGAGTGCTCCCTGCAGCGCCGCAACCAGAAGCTGCTGGAGGAATCCCCTTCCATCGCCCTCACCGATGCCATGCGGGAGGAGGTGGGGCTCCTGGCCATCAAGGCAGCCAAGAGCGTCCACTACACCAACATCGGCACGGTGGAATTCCTGCTGGATTTGTCCAACAATCAATTCTATTTCATGGAAATCAATCCCCGCATCCAGGTGGAGCACGGCATTACCGAGGCTGTTACCGGCATTGACCTGGTGCGCACCCAGATCAGGATTGCCGCCGGTGAGCCTCTGGAAATCTCCCAGAAGGATGTGGTTTTTCGGGGCCATGCCATTGAGTGCCGCATCAATGCGGAGGACCCGGACAAGAACTTCATGCCGTCCCCGGGCAAAATCACCAAGTGGCATGAGCCAGGCGGCCCAAGGGTGCGCTTTGACAGCGGCTTTACCTCCGACCTGTCCATTGAGCCTTACTATGACTCCCTGATTGCCAAAATCATCACCCGGGGACGCACCCGTGGCGATGCCATCAAGATTATGGCAAGGGCATTGAAAGAGTTCCAGGTGGAGGGCGTCAAGACCACCATTGCCCTGCACCAGCGCATCCTGGAGGATGATTTCTTCCGCACCGGCAACATTGACACCCAGTTTGTCAAGAACCGCCTGCAGGTCTATGAGACCACCCCTTCCAAGCGCTCCCTGAAGGAGCTGAAAACCTTCGCCGCAAAAATCAATGAAATCAACTACGAAAACCTTCTCAGTCTCATCAACTAACCACTAAAAAGCGGGGATGCCGCACCTGCCCTATGGGCAGGCACAGCACCCCCGCTCTTATTTTTTGCCTTTTTATCATGCAGCAGCCTGCATTATTTCAATACTGTTTTCAACCCTGATACCACTGGATAATCGCCTGGGTGCCCTTGTCTTCCAAGCCCCGCTCTGCCAGCTGGTCATAGAGCTCCTTGGCCTTTTTCAGCCCCGGCAGCTCCATGCCTGCTTCCTCAGCAGACTCAATGGCGATGCGCATGTCCTTCAGGAAATGCTTGATATAGAAGCCAGGCTTGTCATCCCCCTTCAGCATTCGCCTGCCCAGATTGGACAGGGACCAGGAACCGGCTGCGCCTGTCTCGATGGTCTCCAGCACCTTTTGGGCATCCAGCCCCATTTTCTTGGCATAGGCAAGGGACTCAGCCACACCCAGCATCCCGGCGGCAATGGCAATCTGGTTTGCCATCTTGGTGTACTGGCCGGAGCCTGCACCGCCAAAGTAATTGATGGTTTTGCCCATGGCACGGAATATCGGCAGAAGCTCCTTGAAAGCCGCCTCGTCACCGCCTGCCATGATGGCAAGAGTAGCATTCCTGGCGCCCAAATCGCCCCCGGACACAGGCGCATCAAGGGAGGCAATCCCCTTTTCCCTGGCGGCCTCGTACAGCTTCTGTGCCAGCTTCGGGCTGGAAGTGGTCATATCCACGATGTAGCCGCCCTGTTTGGCAGACAGCACACCCTTTTCACCCAGATAAACGCTTTCCACATCCTGAGGATAGCCTACCATGGAGATGACCACATCCACCCCTGCCGCCAGCACTGCCGGTGTGTCCTGCCACTTCATGCCCATGTCCAGAAGCTCCCGAGCCTTTTCCTTTGTCCTGGTATAGACAGAAACCTCAAAGCCTGCCTCGTGCAGATGCTTTGCCATGCTGCTGCCCATAACCCCGGTGCCGATAAAACCGATTGTCCTGATTGCCATATCAAATCCCCCTGTATTTCTTCTTAGCAGCCCCACTTGCAGGGCAAAATTGCAAAATCCTTATAGCTTTTCTCCTGACAGGTGCATGCCGGTAGTTGTCACCGAAGCCACCGGGCGGCCGCCCCCGTCTGTGATTTCCACCTCGAAATAGCTCATCTGCCTGCCGGACTTGATGCAGTAGCAGTTGGCGTTGAGCCTGTTATCCCTGGGCTGATCCATGTAGATGATGTTGCTACTGACCGTAAGTATCCCCCCTTGCCACCTATCATTATAGTAGTATTACGTTCTCTTGTCCACATTTGAAAATTTCAGTTTGTCGTAGTGGGTGTATGATACTTAGGGAACATTAACGGGATAA
>JAEDOE010000269.1 GCA_016302095.1 Anaerovibrio sp.
CGTTGCCGGCGTTGCCCTGAATACCAACAGAACGGGCTGCATTAAAGCGGCTGATGTTGCTGGCACCGGTGGTTTCACGCGGCTTCAGCAAAGAATCCAGAGGCACTTTGGCTCCTGTATTGCTACGCACATACATAAAGCGCATATTTTCCACATCACTGCGGAAAGTTTCATCTGCCTGCACAACTACCTTGTAGGTACGGCCAAACTCATTGAAGTCATTGACCTGATTACCGCCATAAAATACCTGCATGGCAGTGAACACATCAGAAAGGCTGACGCCCATAGCCTTAACCTTTTCCCTGTCAATATCATACTGATAAATAGGAGAGTTAATAGAATAAGTTGAGCGCACACCCTGCAGCTCAGGACGCTGATTTGCCGCAGCCAGAATCTTCTTGGTAATCTGATCCAGTTCCTCATCGGTATGCCCGGACAAATCCTGCAGCTCCATCTGCCAGCCGCCAACAGTACCAAGGCCTGGCAAAGCAGGCATGTTAAAGGCTATAACCCGCGCCTCCGGCGCAACCATGGCACCTACACCAAAGGTTTTCATAACGATGGCATTAATCTGTGTTTCCGCAGTAGTCCTATCAGCCCAAGGCTTCAAGCCAACGAACATGGCACCAGCACTGGATTTGCCGCTGAAGGCCATGATGTCAAAGCCAGGAATACCCATGACACCGTCAATACCCTCTACCTGCAACAAGGCAGGTATCAGCTTGTCGATAACCTTCGTCGTCTGGTTCAGGGAAGCTCCCTCCGGCAGGTTTACTGCTACAGCATAGTAGCCCTGATCCTCATCCGGCACGAAGGTGGACGGCACAATCTTGTACAAGAGCCCTGTCAGGCCGCAGACAATCACCACAAACACCAGGGCAACCTTGATGTGGCCAATAAACCAGCCCACCACGCCCTGATAGCTGAGGCGCATTCTGTTAAAGGCCTCGTTGAATTTATCAAAGAACCGTCCCAGTACGCCCTCATTTTCATTCTTCTCATGAGGCTTCAAGATAGTGGCACAGAGAGCCGGTGTCAGTGTCAGTGCCACAAAAGCCGACAAGGCCATGGAAATAGCGATGGTCAGGGCAAACTGGCGATACAGAACACCCATCATGCCCCCCAGGAATGCCACCGGCACAAATACTGCCGCCAGCACGAAGGCAATAGCCACAACAGGGCCCTGTACCTCATCCATGGCCCGCTCAGTAGCGTCCACAGGATTCAGGCCCTTCTCCATGTGCGCCTCAACGTTCTCGATAACAACGATCGCATCATCTACTACCAGGCCGATTGCCAGCACCATGGCAAACAAGGTCAGGGTGTTGATGGAGAACCCCAGGAAAGTAAAGGCAATAAATGTACCTATCAAAGATACAGGCACTGCCAAAAGAGGAATGAGGGTTGCCCGCCAGTTCTGCAGGAAAACAAATACTACCAGCACAACCAGCACCAGTGCCTCGATAAATGTATGCACAACCTCATTGATAGAGGCACCGATAAACTTGGTGCTGTCTACAATCTCCTTGATTTCCAAATCAGGCGGGAAGTCCTTCTGGGCATTCTCCAGGATTTTCTTTACTTCCGCTACAGTAGTCATAGCGTTGGCATCACTGGTGAGCTGGATACCGAAGCCCACTGCATCCATGCCGTTGTAGCTAGGTATGAAGTTATAGTCCTCAGCACCAGTTTCTACCCTGGCAATATCCTTGATGCGCACATACTGTCCGTCAGTGGTAGCCTTCAGGATGATGTTGCCAAACTCCTCGGCACTGGTCAGACGGCCATCAATCTTGCCGGTGGCCTGCTTTTCCTGACTGTCAGCCACAGGCGCGGCACCTACCGTACCTGCCGGAGCCTGCACGTTCTGCTCATTGATGGCTGCCATGATGTCAGCAGCCGTAATATTCATCTCTGCCATCTTGGCAGGGTTCACCCAGATGCGCATGGCATGGTCAGCACCAAACACCATTACGTCACCTACGCCGTCTACACGCTTGATCTGATCCAGCAGATAAATATCCGCATAGTTCTTCATCCACGGGCGGTCATAGGTCTTGTTCGGGGAATACATTGCCATCATCAGTGCCATATCATTGGATGATTTGCTGGTAGTTACGCCCATAGACTTTACGGATTCAGGCAGGCTGGAGTTGGCAATTGCCACATTGTTCTGCACCTTTACCGCATCCATGTCGCCATCGGTGCCCAGATTGAACACTACGCTCAGGCTGTACCTGCCGCTGTCAGCAGCAGTAGAGGACATGTAGTCCATGCCCTGGGTACCGTTTACCTGCTGCTCAATAACCTGTGCCACCGTATCATTAACAGTTTTCGCATTGGCACCTACATAAGTGGTGCTGACGGAAATCGTCGGCGGCGAAATCTGCGGATACTGGGCAATCGGCAGCTGAAAAGCTGCCAGCACACCGATGATTACAATCAGCAACGATATTACGATTGCAAATATCGGTCTATGTATAAAAAACTTAGCCAAGTGGACGCCCCCTTATAAATTGCTTGCAGTGAGGGAGAAGCCCATATCCTCCGGCTTTACCTCGGTGATAGCCAGATCCATGCCCTCGGTCAGGGAGGTAAGCCCCTCTACAATAACCTGCTCCTTGCC
>JAEDOE010000270.1 GCA_016302095.1 Anaerovibrio sp.
CTCAGGCAGCACAAAACAAAATACATATAACACACATCACATAAATAGCACATATAATACACATAAAATCTATGCATCAGATATATGCACAAAATACAAGGAACAGTATAGCACTTTGACATGCATATGACAAGACACATATAAAGGTTTTCTGTAAACATACACAAAAAGCAGGTACAAGGCCTGATATATACCCGGTATACTCAGCCTCATACCTGCTTATAATACATATTTATTTGTTCCTCTGCTGCCAATCAGGCAGATTGATTATGCCGCCCTTGCAGCAGGGAGTGGTGCTACAGCTCGCCGTTCAGGGCCTTCTGCACGGCCCGATACAGCTCGCTAGGCTCCACCGGCTTGACCAGATGGGCATTCATGCCTGCCTCCATAGACTTCTGAATATCCTCTTCATAGGCATTGGCAGTCATTGCCATAATCGGGATAGTCCTGGCATCGGACTTGCCGGAAG
Source organism: Anaerovibrio sp. (assembly GCA_016302095.1). Taxonomy (GTDB): domain Bacteria; phylum Bacillota; class Negativicutes; order Selenomonadales; family Selenomonadaceae; genus Anaerovibrio. The sequence continues at coordinate 470 of JAEDOE010000270.1, forward strand.
CCCTGATCATCCTGGCAGCCTTCAGGCCATCCATGTACGGCATCCGCACATCCATAAGGATCAAATCATAGGTCCGCGGCGCGTTCATCATATACTTGTTCAGTGCCACCTGACCGTTCTCAGCCGTTTCCACCGTCAGGCCGCGACGGGTAAGCAGCCTTTTGACAATCTCGCAGTTGATGCGGTTATCCTCTGCCAAAAGCACATACTTCCCGGAAAAATCAACCGCCTGAGCCGGAACCTCAGCCTGCCTTTGCAGGGCAGCCTTATCCTGCTCAAAATCCAGCACCACCCAGAACTCTGAGCCGTCTCCCTTGTTGCTGATAAAGTCCAGCGTACCACCCAGCCGGTCAACCAGCTGCTTGCAGATTGCCAGCCCCAGCCCGGAGCCGCCATACACGTTGGTACTGCCGCGGTATTCCTTAGTCAGGGGCAGGAAGATAATATCCTTCAGCTCATCAGCAATCCCTACACCCGTATCCTTCACTGTAAACCTGATGCGCACCCTGTCATTATCAGCTTCCAGCAGCTTCGCCGAAAAATCCACCCTGCCGAAGCGCGGTGTGAATTTTATGGCATTGGACAGGAGATTTTGCAGCACCTGGCGGACACGGCTGCCATCAGTCCGCACCAGCGGCACAATCTGCTCATCAAAATGAGCAAAAAAGTTCAGCCGTTTTTCGTATGCCATTGCCCTGGCAGTATCGCTCAGGGAATTAAAAAACTCCTTCAAATCAACGCTGCTCTTGCGCAGGTTATTCTCCCCTGCCTCCAGCCGGATAATATACAGCACATCCGTCAGCATATCCATCAGGAAATGCGCTGATGCATCAATCTTCTCCAGGCAATACTCCACATATTCCCTGTCATCAGACTTGTTTCGTGCCAGCTCCGTCAGCCCCAGCACATTGCTGAGAGGGGAACGCAGGTCGTGGCTCATGTGTGCCAGCAGCTTGCGGCAATCAATATTCTGCCACAGCTCCTCTATGCGCTTTTTTTCATCAGCCGCTGTATTCAGTTGGTTCTTTACCTTGGGATTTCTATCTTCCATGATATGAGGCCACCTTACAAAAATATCAATATGTCAGAATATCAGATTTCCTGCGGCTTGATGCCGGACTCATGCATAAATTTGGACAGCTTCAGCACATCCTGCATCAAATCCTTGTAGCTCTCAGGCGTCAGGGACTGAGGCCCGTCAGACAATGCCTTGGCAGGATTTGGATGCATCTCAATAATCAAGCCGTCTGCACCGGCAGCCACAGCCGCAATGCTCATAGGCTTCACCATGCGCCATTTGCCTGTACCATGGCTCGGATCCACCACAATCGGCAGATGTGAAAGATGCTTGATAGCAGCCACAGCACTCAGGTCAAGGGTATTTCTGGTATAGGTCTCATAGGTACGGATACCACGCTCGCAGAAAATAACCTTGCTGTTGCCCTCGCTCATGATGTACTCCGCTGCATTCAGCCACTCATCAAGGGTAGCAGACAGGCCCCGCTTCAGCATAACAGGCTTGTCAATGCGGCCAACTTCCTTCAAAAGGCGGAAGTTCTGCATGTTGCGGGCACCAATCTGCAGCACGTCTGCATACTCGGCAACTACCGGCACTGCCTCCACCTCGGTAACCTCGGTAACAACCTTCAGGCCGGTTGCTTCACGGGCAGCTGCCAGATACTTCAATCCCAGCTCCTCCAGTCCCTGGAAGGAATAAGGGGAAGTCCTAGGCTTGTAGGCACCGCCACGGATAAACTGGGCGCCCCCTGCCTTGGCAATCTGAGCCGCCTCCAGGAGCTGCTCCTTGGACTCAACAGCACAAGGACCTGCCATAACCACCAGGCTGCCATCACCGATCTTGATGCCGTCCACATCAATTACGGTAGGCTGCGGATGGAACTCACGGCTTACCAGCTTGTAGCTCTTGGAGATGTTCACCGTCTTCTCCACGCCCTTGAAGGACTCCACGTTCAGGCAGCACATCTTTGCCTTGTCGCCGATAACGCCCACAATCTTCTGGGACTCGCCCTCCATAACCTTGGCAGTCAGGCCCAAATCCTGCACTGCCTCAATAACTTCTTTAATACTCTCTGCACTTGCATCAGGATGCATAATAACAACCATAAAAATCCCCTTTCTATCACAGCCTGCC
>JAEDOE010000271.1 GCA_016302095.1 Anaerovibrio sp.
TTATCAGCATATCGGTCTGCATCTCGGACATCCTGTCCTCCATTTCTTCCTGCAAGTCCTTTATCATCATGTTGTTTCTTTCTAACTCACGCTCTAATTCCTCAATACGCCTTTTTCCCTGCTCCAAACTAAGCTGCATATTCTGGGTACGGCTGGTAGAAATCCCCGCCCCGCAATAAGCCGACAGGCTGTCCGTGATATTGTACAGCTGTCTCTTGCCCATTGTGTTGCCGCATTTTACCAGCACCTGCAAATCCTCGCCATTGCCCAGTTCAGGACACCTGACATAAAGCATCAGGCAGCCGATGCGCTCCTGTATGCGATAAGGCTCCCCCCTGCCATCAAGAATAAAATGCTCGCGCCATTCCTTGAACTTCTTAAAATCTTCTGCCCTGCCATTAGACAAGGCCTTTTTAAATACTTCCGCCAGCCTGTCTGCCCAATTCAGAATTTCCTCGCGCCTGGAAACGCCTCTGATGCCGCTTTTTCTCAAAATATCTTCGATGTCATACTCGTTGAGATCATACCCATACTTCTCATTGACAATCCTGGCACACTTATAAAATGGCCTGCGAAAATCAATGCAGTACTCCATCAGGACACGATTTTGGCGCACATAACGCTCCTCATCATCACTGCTTTGATTAAGTTGCCTGCTAATGCCCATCATCTGCGCATGAATATTTTTCTTGAACAATTCTATTTTTTCCCGATCCATAAAAAACACTCCATTCACCTATAATCGCCATTTTCCGGAAATACAAAGTGTGTTCTGCAGCCAGCATCATACATGAGATACTGCTCGACTGACTCATCATCGTCCCTGAGTGATGGCGGACTATGCACTACAACGGCACGGCGGGGATTGATGCGCCGGATGAACTCCAGCGTATCAGCGAATCCATCATGCAGCGGAACATCTCCATCCACATAATGATACCTGGCGCGGATATCCCTGTCTGCCGGCAGCGAGGATATTACCACATGGAGTCCCGGTGGCCTGAAACCATTGTCCAGCAAATTATTCTTGCCCAATATAGGGATGCCGACCTCATCAAACCGACGCACCACCTCAAAAACAGACCTGCCTATGTACACGGGTACCTCCCCAGCCAGGACCAGATTGATTAATTTCAGCAATTCCACGCCCTTGCTAAGCTGCTTCACCTTGATATACAGCGATTTATTATTCTGAACATAATATTTGAGCAAATCCCCCAGCTGGGCATAGCTGCTTCCGCTGCTGTAATACCTGTGCCTTGCATGCAGGCCGCACATAATCAAAGTATCTATTTCCTCCATAGGAACCACAGCTTCCATTGTCAAAGGCGAGGCAGCCAGCGAATAATCGCCCGTATATAAAATATTTCTGCCGCAGTAAGAAAAAAGCATCATCATGGCACCGGGCACATGACCGGCTGGCAGAAACTTGACCTTGAAATCGCTAAAGGCAATTTCCTGTCCATAAGCCACCTCAACGCTGTTCTGCAGCAGCCTGGCCTGGCTGAAGTTCCTGCCATACTGCTGCAGCTGCTTCTCAGCCAGCACTCTGGTCAAAGCCGTCATGTATAGGGAAGCAGCAGGAACTTCCCGCATAAAATCCCCCAAGGCTCCAACGTGATCCATATGAGCATGGGAGATAAATACACTGGAAATCTGGCTCAGGCTCTGTACAGCACCTGTCTGCAAAAGGCCAAAGAAATCAGGATGATAGCTTACCCCGTTTAGGCTCCCGGTGCCGCAATCCAGTAAAATAGAATGTTTTCCCAATTTCAAATAATAGCAGCTGGCACCTACGCACTGCCCTCCCCCCAATATATACATGTCAATATCCTGCTCTTTCCCCACATACATCACCTGCTTCCAGATATAAGATGTTTTACAAGTTTACTTTACTTATATTCTGCATAAATTTTAAAAATCCTGCTATCTGAACAATATATTCATAATATTTTATAATATTTTATCTCACACCTGCTTCCCCCAGCCATAATAGGCACTGTGGGCGGCAGTCACCCTGGCATGCTCCTCAGCGGACAGCAAAATCATATTGTCCGGGGTATCTGCCCCGCCCTGGCAAAGGGGAATAATATGATGCACCTCATAGCCCGCAGGCACTGAATCCAGGCCATGCTGCTGCAAAAAGGCGCTCCTGGCAGATAAATCCCTGACATACTGGCTGCTGTCAAGATGGTGGCTCTCCGGCACCTCCCCCATGCCGATAATATTATCCAGGGAGCTGTCATCTACCAGCATGCCATTCTCTACCCCGGGCAATTCATCCACATCCACAGCAGGCACGAAGCCATGCACATAGCCATAAGCCCCGGCATTGCAGTCCGTACCACCTGCTTCCTCCGTGCCGCAGTCATCACCAAGCATAACTCCCTGCACCAGATGGCCTGCCAGCATGATGCTGCTTATTGCAGACCCCAGCCGTATGATTCTTTCCTTGCTATGTTCATCAACCAGTTCCCTGTCATGTAGATAATTGGTACACACATCTCGCCCCAGGCAGGCAGATTCCACCGCCAGCACCTTTGCACCGCTGATGACGCCCTCCGCCTTCCTTTTAGCTATATCAGCAACGGCATCCACATCCCTGTTGACCACAGCCT
>JAEDOE010000272.1 GCA_016302095.1 Anaerovibrio sp.
GAGCAGGTGCTGCCGAAGGCTGTCCGTGCCCGCGTGGCTGTGGAGGCCGGCTCCGACTTTGGCTGGGGCAAATACATCGGCCTGGATGGCGCCGCTGTGTGCATGAAGGGCTTTGGTGCTTCCGCACCGGCTGCCACCCTCTTTAAGAAGTTCGGCTTCACCAAGGAGAATGTGGCTGAGACCATGCGCAGCCTGCTGAAGTAAATTTCACGAATTAAAACACCCCTGATATGTACTGCACTTTGCAGGCATATCAGGGGTGTTTGCATAATAACGCTAAATTATCTTAGCCGAAGAACTGGTTGTACATGCTTAGTCCCAGCAGGCAGATGGAAGCCAGCATCAGGGCGGAGCTGACACCGATGAGCACCTTGCGCACCTGGTCGCTGAACTCCATGCGGCGATTGATGTATACTACGACCATGCCTACGAACAGGGCGCCGTACATGCCCCTGCCGATGCCGTCCATGTTGCTCCATGCCAGCACCAGGATAATCAGTGTCACGGCAATGAGCACCAGCAGCAGCGCATCACGGCTGGCCTTCGGCTTCAAATCCACATTCTCCTTCTTCTCCTCCTTGGGATGTATTTTATTCTGAATTTTTTTGTACTGTGTTGCCATTTTTCATCTTCCCTTTCATTAGACCTTCTTGCCAAACAGCAAATCCATTATATCATAATTTGTGAGTGTGTAAAATAAATTTGCAGTAGAAAACTTGTAATGATAGAATAAGGGGTGTAAAGTGAAGGGAAGGATGTTACAATGATCAGAGGGCCGCGCAGCCGCGAAAAGCTAAAGGCATATTATGAATCATATATGAAGACAGGCAGACCGGACCCCAACGTAAATCCGGAGGTGGCTGCTTCCTGGGCGAAAAGCCGTGCCTACGGTGCGCCTACAGACAGGATTCATACGGACCACAGGCTGTCCAGGGAGGATTTTGCTGCCCGGCAGAGGCTGCACAAGGAAGCCATCAGCTACCTGCGGCACCTGACCAACAACCTGCGGGATTTTTTCAAGGAATACGATATCAGCCTGCTGCTTTTGGACGAGGAATGTGTTATCCTCAAGAGCTATACCATGCCCTTTTATCAGATGACGCCGGGGGAAATCGAGGGTGTCCGGGTGGGCGTGGAGGAAATCGGCACCAGCAGTGTCAGCATGGCATACGACCTGCAGCAGCCCTTCTGGCTTTTTGGCCCTGAGATGTGGGTGCAGGATTCCCATGAGAGCGACGCCTGCTCGGCACCGATTTTCGTGGACAAGAAGATGCGCTATATCATTACCATGGTGGGCATGCACTATCAGAATATGCCTCAGGAGGCGGTGATGGCAGTGCTGAAAACCCTGTGCTACGGCCTGGAGAACTATATCCAGCAGCAGACCCGGCTGAAGGCTCAGGAGGCAATCCTGGATGTGATACCCTTTGCGGTGTATCATGTGCAGGAGGGCTCCGAGGTGGCTTATGCCAACAAGCTGGGCATGCAGCGGCTGAAAAAAATCGGCATCGGCCGCAAGGACAACAAGGGCTTTGGCACAAAGCTCAGCGATGTGGTGCTGAATTACCGCCACACACCTATTTATTCCGGCTTTCAGGGGGTGCTCAGCCACAACCGGGAGGTGACCTGGATTACTCCCAGCAAGACTTATGAGGATATTACTACTGTGGTTCCCTTTGAGCGTGACAGTGAGGATGCTGTGCGCAGCGTAGTGGCAATTTCCATGCCCATAGAGGATTTGCGGACGATGGTGGCTCATGCTGCGGGCTTTACTGCCAAGTACAGCCTCAGTTCCATGGTCTGTGCCAGTGCTGCCTTCAGCTCTGTCAAGGATAAGGCGTTGCGCCTGGCCAAGGGACGAACCCATATCCTGCTGCAGGGAGAGAGCGGTACAGGCAAGCAGCGCATGGCTCACGGCATCCATCAGGCAAGTCCCTTTGCCACCGGGCCTTTTATCACACTGCATTGCGGTGACGTAACACCGGAGCTTTTGGAGCAGGAGATTTTCGGTGTCAGCATCAGCAGGGAAGTCAGCCACCCTGGCAAGCTGGAGCTGGCTTCCGGCGGCACCCTCTTTATAGATGAAATCGAAAAAATGCCTGTGGACATCGCCCGTGCCCTGGCGGCCTCCCTGACTACCATGGAGTCCAGCCGCATCGGCGAGGAAACCAGCCGTCCCATCAATGTGCGGCTGGTAGCTGCATGCGATACGGAGCTCCGGCGGCTGACAGAGCGGGGCAGCTTTGACAAGTCCCTGTATGAGGTGCTGTCCCACAGCATTATCCGCATACCGCCTCTCAGGAACCGCAAGGAGGATATCGGTGTGCTGGGAGAGCATATCCTGTCAGAGCTGGCAGGGCTGCACCAGTCACCTGCCAAGGTATTGGCCCCGGATGCGGTGGATTTTCTCATGACCTACGAGTGGCCGGGCAATATCAAGCAGCTGCAGAATGTGATAGAGCATGCCTTTTTCCGTACCGAGGGGGAGGTTATCCACGCTGAGGACATCAACCTCTTTGGGGATATTACCCTGGATGCCAGATGGAAAGAGGACAAGGAGGTATTTATCAAGGTGTGGCGCGTGGCAGG
>JAEDOE010000273.1 GCA_016302095.1 Anaerovibrio sp.
CCCACCTGCATGCCGGAGATGTTCACGCCGGCAGCCCCCATGATGGAGCCTACCTGGCCGATAACGCCCGGGCGGTTGATGTGAGGGCAGATGAGGATGCAGTCCTGAGGAGCCAGGTCAACGCGGTTGTCATCAATCTTGATGATGCGTCCTTTGTCACCAAAGAGGGTACCCTGCACGCTGACGGACTTGTCACCGGAGTAGGCGGTAACGGTAATGATGTTGGCAAAACGCTCCGTATCCTTGTCCTTGATTTCGTTGACCTTCAGGCCGCGCTCCTTGGCAAGGCCTGGTGCATTGACATAGTTGACGGTTTTTTCCATCTCGGAGTCCAGCATGCCCTTGATCACGGCAGTAGTAACCATCTTGGTATTTACATCAGCAATCTCGCCGTTGTAGGTGATTTCCAGCTTCTTGATGGCACCGTCAGCCAGGGCGCGTACTGCGCAGCCCAGACGCTCAGCCAGCTCGAAGTAAGGCGTGATGACATTCATAACCTGCTTGGAAACAGGTGCCATATTTACAGCGGTCATGACAGGCTCGCCGTTGAGGGCAGCCTTGATGCCCTGTGCCACATCTACGGCAACACCGATCTGTGCCTCTACGGTGGAAGCACCCAGATGCGGGGTTACATAGATGCCGGGAACCCCCAGCAGAGGGTGGTCAGCCGGGATAGGCTCGCTGGTGAATACATCCACAGCAGCGCCTGCTACCTGGCCGGACAGCACTGCCTCACGGAGGTCGGCCTCGTTGATGATGCCGCCACGGGCGCAATTCACCAGGCGCACGCCCTTCTTCATGCGGGCCATGACATCCTTGTTGATCATGTCGCGGGTAGTGTCGGTGAGAGGCATGTGCACGGTGATGAAATCGGATTTCTCTACAACCTCGTCAAAGGTGCCTACAGTCACGCCCATGTCCTTGCAGCGTTCCTCGTTGATATATGGGTCGTAGCCGATGACTTTCATATCAAAGGCCAGGGCGCGCTTTGCCACGCCGCTGCCGATACGGCCCATGCCGATAACGCCCAGGGTTTTGCCCTTCAGCTCAACGCCTGTGTACTTCTTGCGGTTCCACTCGCCCTTCTGGAGGGTTTCGTTGGCAATCGGTATATGGCGCGCCATAGCCATCATCATGGCACAGGTATGCTCGGTGGCAGCAATAGTGTTGCCGCCCGGGGAGTTGATAACAATAATGCCCTTGTCGGTAGCGGCAGCAACATCAATGTTGTCCACGCCTACACCGGCACGGCCGATAATCTTTAAATTCTTGGCAGCCGCAATAACCTCGGCTGTAACCTTGGAGGCGGAGCGTACAATCAGCGCATCGTAATCAGGGATAATAGCCAAAAGCTCGTCGGCTGGCAGCTTGTCCCTTACATCGCACTCAAACTCATCCTTCAAAATGTCTACAGCCATCTGGGAAACGCCATCTGCAATTAAAACCTTCATCGTTAGTCCTCCTAAAAATAAAAATAGCTCCACCCCGCATTGGGGTGAAGCTTATACTCCACGGTACCACCCAAATCACGCCGCCTGCGGCAGGCGCAACTCTAGCTCGCTGTATCGGGCGCACCCGTCCGGCTCATCGTCGGCCCCTCCGAGGCGGACAGCTGCTTCTCTCACACCGGCTTCCACCAGCCGCCGGCTCTCTGACATCAAAAACACAGCCTTTTCCTCATCATTGAGTTGGGATATTTTTATATTTCATCGCGATAAAGGCATTATATGTTATACTTCACAAAAAGTCAAGTGTATTTTTGAGAAATACGCAATTTACTTTTTTTCCTTATTAATTGCACTATACCGAAAAAACTACTATAATTTACTTTAGGCTATTATCGAATGTTTTAGATAGTGGGGGTTCTTATGAAAATAGATGGTTTAGGTGCCAGGCCGGCGATGACTGCCCGTGGGCCGGAAGCAGGCCACAGGGCGGCTTCCCTGGACTCGGACTTTGCTTCCGAGCTGGAGGACCAGCAGGGCAATATGACACGGGAGCAGCTGCAGCAGATGCTGGAGGAGATTGACGCCCAGGGGCAGAAGCTGACGAATACGCCCACCTATGATGAGCTGAAATCCTACCGCAGCCTGATCAAGAATTTTGTGGGCACCGTGGTAGCCCAGATGTATGCAGTGAATACCCAGGCCGGCTGGGACCGTATGGGACGGCAGAAGGTGTATACCACTGTGCGCAAGATTGACAGGGAGCTGGAAAATATGGCGGAAAAAATCCGCCTGGGGCAGACCAAGCAGCTGGATATTGTGGCAAGCCATGATGCCATCCGGGGCATGCTGGTTGACCTGTACATGTGATGAACAGTCAGTGGAAGGATATAGTCGGGCATAAAGAGCTGATAGGAAGGCTGCAGGCCATGCAGATGGAGGAGCGAATCCCTCATGCCATGCTGTTTTGCGGTGCAGAGGGCGTGGGCAAGACACTGGTTGCAGAGGCGCTGGCGGCCGCTTTGCTGTGCCATGAGCCTGACCATGGCCAGTGCTGCGGCAGGTGTCCTGCCTGCCTTGCCCTCAAGGCAGGTACCCATCCGGATTATTTCCTGCTGCAGCCGGAGAGCTCCGGCAAGGCG
>JAEDOE010000274.1 GCA_016302095.1 Anaerovibrio sp.
CTTTTTCTGAATGGCGCAGCCCATATCATAAGGGATGCGGATATCCTCGTTAAAGAGGTCAGCATTGGCATGACAGCCGCCGCTGCAGAAGAACCTTGCCCAGCAGTCAACGCACTTCGGCTTGTTCAGCACATGGGACTGGCGGAAATACTGCGGCAGTTCCTGATTCTGCACGCCGCTGAACACATCCCCCAGCCTGTAGCGGTCACGCCCCACAAACTGATGGCAGGGATACAAATCACCATTGGCTGCCACCGCATAATACTCATGGCCTGCACCGCAGCCGGAAAGCCTCTTGGCCACGCACGGGCCATTGGACAAATCCATATTGAAATGGAAGAAGAAGAAGCCCCTGCCTTCCCTGTGCCGCTGGAGATAAAACTCCGTCAGCCTGTCATATTCGGCATAAATCTCCGGCAGCATCTCCTCTGTCAAAGCATAAGGAGAATCCTTCAGCACCACCGGCTCCATGGAAAGGATGTCAAAGCCGGCATCTGCCATAGCCTCCACATCCTTGGTAAAATCAAGGTTGCAGGCCGTATAGGTGCCACGCATGTAATAATTCTCATCATTCCTTGAATCAACGCACTTGCGGAAGTTGGCCATGACCTTATCATAAGTAGGGTTGCCGCCGGCATCAGGACGCATATTGTCATGAGTTTCTCGGCGGCCGTCCGTGCTGAGCACCAGGCTGATATTATTGTCATTCAGCCACTGGATATTGGCATCATTCAGAGCCAGTCCATTGGTGGTCAGGGTAAGCTTGAAACTCTTGCCGGTTTCCTGCTCGCGCTTTCTCACATACTCGGTAACATGCTTCACCAGCGGCATGTTGATGAGAGGCTCGCCACCGAAAAAGTCAATCTCGCAGTGCTTCCTTGGGCCGCTATGGTCGATGATGTAATCAACTGCCGCCTGGCCTACCTCCTTGCTCATCATCTGCCGCTCACCGCCATACTCGCCGGTATCCCCGAAGCAGTATTTGCAGCGCATGTTGCAGTCATGAGCCGTCATCAGGCACAGGGATTTAACCAGCCCCTTGGCCTTGAAGGTAGGCGGCACATCAATGTCTGGGGCAAACAGCTGCTGAATCTCCATCAGGTGATGCAGCTCTCCCAATGCCTCTTGCACATAATCGGCAGGGTATATGCCATCCATTGCCTTCTGCACCTCGGCATCATTTTCCCCGTCAAAATAATCCATCATGTCATAAATCATCTTGTCCACCACATGCACCGCACCGCTATTCACGTCCAGCAGGATGTACATGCCGTTCTGCACAAACTTGTGGATTTTCTTCTGCATTTCCTTGTTCATCAATTCTCTCCTATAAACTGCAAATTATCATAAAACAATCAGCAAAAGCTATACACCAAGGCTGATTGTGCTAACGCGAAAAAAGGCTCCCTTTTGGCAGGGAGCCCAATCTCTAAATCTTATTTCTTGCTCTCGCAAACCTGGTTGCCTACAGTGCAGGAAGTCTTGCAAGCGGACTGGCAGGATGCCTGGCACTCGCCGCAGCCACCGGAGTTCCTGGTCAGCTGCAAGGAAGGCTGATTAACAGTCTGAATGTGTTTCATAAAAAGAAACCTCCTTCATCAAATAAAAATCTATCTCTATTTTACCTTTTTTGCCATTTATATGCAAGCCCCTGAGCCTGAGTTGCCGGCATTAAAATAAAATTAACCGGCAGATTGGAAGCCCCAGGCGGTGAAAACTCAAAGCGCAGCTTCTGCTCCGCCCCGTAGGAGCCAAGGCTTGCCAGCTCGCTGGAAAAATAAATATAATCCGTATCATCCGTAGGTGGGAAGCGATGGCTGGTAAAATCATCAATCCTCACATTGCCGAAATACAGCTGGTTCTGCGGCACAGACAGCATAGACTTCTGCCTGTCCGCCATATCCTGCACGGACATGGCACCGGCATAGACGCCCCCCAGAGGCTGCAAAATATACTGCACATCCCCTGTACCCTTCACCGGCACCTGCAGCTCATACATGATGCCGTAGTTGCCGTAATTCTGGGTTTCGCTGCCATCAGTGGCATCAATGCCGTAGCGGTACACATCCCGGTCATTGTCCGCCAGGGGTATGAACACTGCGCCATCCTGCTGGGGATTGTACACCTTTTCCGCCCGGATGATACGATTCATGCCCTTGTAGGTTCCCCGCAGGCGATGCTCATCCTTGGGCAGCACCTTGGCCTTTTTCATGAACTCAATCGGATTCGCCCCTGCCGGATACATGATAACAGACAGCCTTACGGGACCGTCAGCGGTAAAATCATAGATGCCATTGACCAGCTGCCCCGGCCTGACAATGGTCTCCGTCATCTTATTGCTCAGAATCGCCTTGCGGTTTGGAAACACAAATACATTCCTGTTGACCTTGCTCTCCATGTATGCCTGCTGGGTGGTCTTGCCTACCCACAGGTAATTGTCGCTGGGTGCGCTGAGGGCCTCCCGGCTCACATTCAGGATTGCTGTATACTTGCCCTCGTTCTCCAGCACCACGGCAATCTTCTTGTTCTGCCGCGTGTTGTTCAGGTGATAATAAAAAATCCTGCCGGCACCTGTCACCACATC
>JAEDOE010000275.1 GCA_016302095.1 Anaerovibrio sp.
GCAGATGTGGCCAAGAAGTACCGTGAGTCCAAGGATGTCATCAATGCCATTATGGCACATCATGGCGATGTGGAGCCGAATACGGTGGAGGCTGTGCTGGTGGCTGCGGCAGATGCCGTTTCCGCTGCCCGTCCTGGTGCCCGCCGTGAGAGCCTGGAGGCGTACCTGAAGCGTCTTACCCGCCTGGAGGAGATTGCCGAGGGCTTCAACGGCGTTGAGCGCTGCTTTGCCATTCAGGCAGGCCGCGAAATCCGCGTGATGGTCAAGCCGGACAAGGTTGACGATGCAGGTGCCATTACTTTGGCTCACGATATTGTCAAGAAGATTGAGGCTGAGCTGGAGTACCCTGGCCAGATAAAGGCGACTATTATTCGTGAAACCCGTGTAGTTGATTACGCGAAATAATTATTGACAGATGAGTGGGGCTGTTGTCGTGGGATGGCAGCTCCTTTTCATTAAATACAGCAGGGCAAAGTTTTGGATTAAAAAAGATAAGTGTTGCAGTTTGTTTTTGAATGTTGGATAATTAGTAATAGAGAGTAATCTTCGTCAGGATTGAAAAGGAGGAAGATTATGGGCGAGAATAAAACAGGAGTTACTCCCAGCGAGGCATCAATGGATGGCATTCAGCTGGTGGCATCCATTTTGATGTGCTTTCCTGAAATGGCAAAGGTAACGCTGGATTCCGAGGACAGCGGCATCTGGCTTGATTTTACGCTGAAGGACGTTCCTACGGAGGAACGCATGAAGAAGGCTGACAGGGTGATTACTGACAGCATGAGGCTTTACCACGAATTGGAGGGATTCAGCAGGGCCAGGCTGGCGTTTTTCTACGCCAAGGGGGTGCTGCGCATTTTCCGTGACATAGATAGCCTGACCAGGGCTGAGCTGGATATCCTGGTGAGCATAATCAGGGATCATTTCAGTGATTTGCTGCTGGCTGATACCGTGAACAATATAGATGAGGATGTGCTTTTTAATCAGTCAGAGATGATTGACCATAGGATACGCTTTCTAAGGACAAACCATATCCGCGAGAACATGGTGGGCATCCGCGAAGAAGGCAGGGTAATGGTCTATTAGGCACTGGGAGGAAATACGTTGAAGATTTTAATTACAGGCGACGTGGTAGGGCGCACAGGCCGCAGGGCATTTGACCGCCATACCAGGGAGCTGAAGCAGAGCAGGGGCATTGACCTGGTGATTGTGAATGGTGAAAATTCCGCCGGGGGCAAGGGCATCAGCCGCAAGTCCCTGGACGAGCTGTACAGGGGAGGTGCGGATATTGTGACCTCCGGCAACCATATCTGGGACAATCGGGAGGTATACGGCTTTATTGACGATGAGCCATACCTGGTGCGGCCTGCCAACTATCCGGAGGGGGCACCTGGCAAGGGCTGGTGCATTTATCCCTTCCGCTCCGCCAATGTGGCGGTCATCAACTTGTCAGGCAGGGCCTTTATGCCGGAAATGGACTGTCCTTTTCAGAAGATAGAGGACATTCTGGCGGAGATTGGCGACCAGGCGGATATTGTTATCCTGGATTTCCATGCGGAGACCACCTCGGAAAAGATGGCCATGGGCTTTTACCTGGATGGCAGGGTGCAGGCAGTGGTGGGGACCCATACCCATGTGCAGACAGCCGATGAAAGGCTGCTTCCCAAGGGGACGGCATATATTACCGACCTGGGCATGTGCGGTCCCTGGGACTCCGTGCTGGGGGTAAAGCCTGAGATAATCATCAAGAAGTTCACTACCTGCATGCCGGTGCGTTTTGAGCTGGCAGAAGGGCCTGCCGTTTACTCGGCGCTGCTGGTAGAGATAGACGACGCCTCGAAGAAGGCGGTAAAGGTGGAGCGGATTCTGCTTCATGAGTGATGCTGCCATTGGGGCAGGCATTTTTGGGAAAAATTTTTCGCCAAGCAGGATTTTTCCCCTGGAAAGCGAATATACAGAATATACGAAGGTATAACTAGAGGTATAAACTGATGTCAAGCGATTTACATACCCACACCAGCTGTTCTGACGGCCTGCTGGCTCCGGAGGAGCTGGTGGAGGCTGCCAAGGAAGCCGGGCTTAGCTATATTGCTATTACGGATCACGATACGGTGGCAGGATTGCACCAGCTCTATGAGCAGGGGTTTTATCCTCAGACGGGCATAAGGATTATTCCGGGCATAGAGTTTAGTGCCCATCATGAAACCAGTGAGATTCACATTCTCGGCTACAACATCGACATATACAACAAGGAGCTGGGGGACAGGCTCAACGATGTGGTTGAGGGGCGCTGGACCAGGTTTTCTACAATGATTGAGAAATTGCAGGGCCTGGGTTACGAGATAAACGAGACCGATGTGCTGGAAATTGCCGATGGCAGCACTTCTATCAGCCGTTCCCATATTGCTCAGACCATGGTGAAGAAGGGGTATTTTCACACTGTGGCAGATACTTTTGCCCAGCTTCTGGAAAAGGGCAAGCCTGCCTATGTTTCCCACTACCGGCTGGAGCCGGGGGAGATTATCGACCTGATAAAGAACAGCGGCGGTACGCCGGTGCTGGCACATCCCAAGCTGGT
>JAEDOE010000276.1 GCA_016302095.1 Anaerovibrio sp.
CGTCCTGTACCAGCTGAGCAACAGCATCGTATGCCCAATGGTCTGCAGGAACATCGGCGAAAGGATTAGCAGCTGCAAAGGTAGTGGATGCAGCGCCTACTACCAGAGCGGTAGTCAATGCGGATACGAGAGTTTTCTTCATAAAAAAATTCCTCCTCATGCCAAATAAAAAACACTTATCGGAATGTTTAGGTTATATAATAATGAATTTTTAACAAATTTCTTTTATTTACCGAATTTTTTCATGAAAAAGTTAGTAAAATATATAATACCATGTTAAAAGATAGCTATATAATGTTAGGTAAAAGGCGTAGCTGGTTTGATAAAGTTACTCTTTTTTTATAGAATCTAAGTAAGCCGTATATTGACGTGGTTGGGAGATGTTAGCATGAAAAAGACAGGTAAAAAAATCGTCACGGTACAGGAAGTGTTTGAGGTTTGGTTTGAGGAATATGTGGATGTCAATACCAGGACAAATACCCAGAAATCCTACAGGGGCATGACTGAAAAGCACATTTTTCCTCATTTGGGGAAGATGGAGATGAGCAAGCTGAATGCACGTATTTTGCAGAAGTTCATTAATGAGAGGAAGAAGCACCTGAAGCGTTCTTCCTTGAGCAAGCTGCTGGCCATCATGCGTTCCTGCTTCAGCTATGCCGTGAATCCCTGCGAGTTCTGCCGGAGCAATCCTGCAGAGAATGTGTGGCTGCCCCGTGATACAGAGGAGCTGGGAAAGGTGGTACATGTTTTTTCGCCTCAGGATGTGGTAGCTATCGAGAAGCAGTATCCGCCGGAGCATGATTATTACATGGCACTGCACATCTGCTACTATACAGGGCTGCGGATTGGTGAGGCGCTGGGGCTAAGGTGGCAGGATGTGAATCTGGAAAAGCATGAGCTGACAGTTACGGGCACTATGCTGGAAAACGGGCTGCGGCAGGGCATGCCAAAGACCAGGAGCAGCTATCGGACCATTCCTTATGGAACCCAGCTGCAGCTGCTTTTTCAGCGGGAATGGCAGCGGCAGAAAATGGTGCGCCAGTCCATAGGGAACAGCAGGTACAACAAGGGGGATTATGTCTGCTGCCGTCTGGAAAGCGGCAAGCAGATATGTGCGCCGGATTTTCGTTTTTTTAATGCCTGGTGCAAGAAGCAGCTGGGGGGAGGTTCTACTCATTCTCTGCGGCATACTCATGCAACCATGCTGCTGGAGGCAGGAGAAACCATGGATGCCGTGTCCAAGCGGCTGGGGCACAGCAGTATTGCCATTACGGCAAAGTATTATTCCCATGTGACAGAAAAGGGCAAGCTGAAGATGCGGGCAACCCTGGACAACCTTTTTCCGCCTGGCAATATAAGAGGGTAAACATGGCATAGCAGGCTATTTTGTGATATACTAGACAGAGCAAGTATTAATGGGAGTGTGAACTTATGGCTAAAATAAGAAAAGCGGTAATTCCGGCAGCCGGTTATGGTACAAGGTTCCTGCCTGCTACCAAGGCAACGCCGAAGGAGATGCTGCCGATTGTGGACAAGCCTACCATCCAATACATAGTGGAGGAGGCATTGGAGAGCGGCATTGAAGAAATTCTGATTATCAGCGGTCATGCCAAGCGGGCGATTGAGGATCATTTTGATTCGGCGCCCAATCTTGAGCGGGAGCTGGAGGAAAA
This sequence comes from Anaerovibrio sp., assembly GCA_016302095.1. Lineage (GTDB taxonomy): Bacteria > Bacillota > Negativicutes > Selenomonadales > Selenomonadaceae > Anaerovibrio. The sequence continues at coordinate 1,674 of JAEDOE010000276.1, forward strand.
GGGCAAGGAGGATTTGCTTGCCATCGTCCGGGAGACGGCAGATATAAATGTCCATTATATCCGGCAGAAAAAGATGCGGGGGCTGGGCGATGCCATTCTCTGCGCCAAGTCCTTTATGGCTGGGGAGCCTTTTGCGGTGCTGCTGGGGGATGATGTGGTCTATGCAGACGGCAGCAGGGGGCAGAAGCCTGCCCTCAGGCAGCTGATAGATATTTATGATGCTTACGGCGGTTCGGTGCTGGGCTGCCAGCAGGTGCCTGACGAGAAGGTGTCTTCCTATGGCATCGTGGCTGGCAGTGAGATAGCCGGTTCCAGCCTGGTGAAGGTCAGCGATATGATTGAGAAGCCGGAGCTGGCTGAGGCGCCAAGCAATATGGCTGTGCTGGGACGATATATTATTTCCCCGACCATATTTGATATTTTGGAGCATACGGAACCGGGCAAGGGCGGTGAAATCCAGCTGACGGATGCCCTGAAGCAGCTGGCGGCTGTAGAGCCGGTCTGGGCATATTGCTTTGAGGGCAAGCGGTATGATGTGGGGGATAAGCTGGGCTTCTTGAAGGCTACAGTGGAGTTTGCCCTGCGACGTGACGATTTGGGACCTCAGTTCGGAGCATATTTGCAGGAGCTGATAGGGAAATAGCAGGCGGTTTCCAGTGCAATAGGGCGTCAGAAATCGCTGGTGACAGAATAAGGGAGCAAATGAGCATGAAGGTATTATTGGCAGGGGGTGCCGGATATATCGGTACCCATACGGCAGTGCAGCTTTTGAAGGGCGGCTATGAGGTAGTTGTGGTTGATAATTATGATAACAGCTGCCCGGAGGCGGTAAAGCGGGCTGAGGAGCTGGCTGGCGGCAAAATCGCCCTTTATGAGGCGGATATTCAGGACAGGGAGGCGG
>JAEDOE010000277.1 GCA_016302095.1 Anaerovibrio sp.
TACGGCGTATTCAGGGCCGGCAGCAGCTCCACCCCGATACGATAAAAGCTGAACAGCCCCAGCACCACGAAAAACAGCACAATCATGGAAATGCCGATAGGCCGCCTAATGGAAAATCTTGTGAGATTCATGCTCATCCAGCCTCCTGCCCTCCGGCATTATCACTTGTGCCAGCCTCTGCCTGCTTTCCGGCTGGCTTATCCGCCCATCCATCAGCATTCTTGACCGTTACCTTCATATCATTCTGCAGCCTGTCCTGGCCGGAGGTCACCACCAGCTCCCCTTCCAGAAGGCCAGCCACAATCTCCGCTTCTGCATCGTTCATCAGGCCGATGGTCACCTGCTTTTCCTTCACGGTGCCCGTGCTTTCATCGTAGACATACACAGAAGTACGGCCATTTTTCGTCAGGATTGCTTCCTTGGGCACAAACAGCGTGTCCTTCTTCTGCAAAATATCTATGGCAGAGCGGGCAAAGAGCCCGGCCTTGATTTGTGACCTGTCAGCATCCAGGGAAATCCGCACCATAAAGGTCTTGCTGTCCTCCCCCATGGCAGGGCTGACAAAGACCAGCTTGCCGGTAAAGTCCTGCCCCATGGCATCAATAGTAACATTCACAGCCATGCCCGGCTCCAGCACGGCCGCATCATTTTCCGACAGGCTGCAATCCACATAAATATGGCTGTTATCCACCAGCGTCAGCACCTTGGAACCTGCGGCAAGATAGCCCCCCACCTCGGCATTCCGGTAGCTGATTACCCCTTCCCGGGGCGCCCGGAGAAACATGTCACTGCGCTGCTTTTCCAGTGCCTTGACATTGTACCTGCTCTTGACAGCTGCCAGCTCCTTGGAGCGTACGCTGGCAGGAGTGCTGCCCCCCTCCGACTGGTTGGCCAGGGATTCATAAGCTGCCTTTGCCGTCACATACTGGTCACGGGCAGAATCCAGGGTATCCTGGGAAATGGCACCAATAGAGTACAAGTACTGCTGCCGGTCATAACGCTGCTTCTGAATATCGTAGGCAGCCTCCACCTTGAGATAATCGGCATAGTAGCCAGCCTGGGTAGTCACCGCATCAGCACCTGCCGCCTCGGCCTCCGCCCGTGCCTGCCCGATGGCAATGTCCAGGTCCTCCGTATCCTGCACCAGCAGAATCTGTCCCTCTTTCACCTGGTCACCCAGCTCCACGTTCACCGCCGTTACCCTGCCGGCATACTTGGGCGAAAGGGTAATAGCCGCATCGGACACAGTCTGCCCGGTCAGGGAAATATGCTTTGCCAAATCCCCCCGCTGCAGCCTGTACACCTCCACCTGAGTCAGCTCCTGCTTCTTTGGTCCGCCAGCCTGCTGTTCCGACACCCGGTATGCCACCATAAAAACAATCAACAGCAGGCAAATTACTCCTGCTGTCAACATTTTCCTATTCCTCAGATTTTGTATCTGATGTCTCATAAATTATCGTCTCCAGTATCCTTCCAAAAATTGCACCAGCAGCCTTCCTGAATATGCCAAGCTCCAGCTGCACACCCCCCGGCTGCACAAAATCCAACCACGCAAGCTCCAGCTGCACAAAACCCAACTGCACAAGCTACATAAACGCCATAATCTGCACAAGCTGTCTCTCATGCTGCCGAAGGCAATACGGCATCAATTTTTCACCCAGCCGTACTTGTAAATCAGCGGCAGATACTGAATGCGCTCCAAAAAATCCTTATTGGTATTTTCCGTGTGGAAAATCGGCACCCGCTCCAAGGCATACACATTGCTTTCCCTGCTGACATTATCATACTTAATCGTAAAAGCCCCCTTGTAGCCTGCCTTCTGCACCAGCTCCGCTATATGGAGATTATATGTGCCGGTAGGATAAGCCATAAAATCAGCATCAATCCCCAGCTTGTTCTTGATAGTATCCCTTGACTTGGTAAGCTCCTTGGAAATCTCCTCATCACTTGTCTCCGTCATGGACTTGTGGCTGTAGGTATGGGACTCGATGGAAAAGCCGTTGTCAGACAGCTCCTTTGCCTGCTCCCAGGTCATGTAGTTGTCATACACCCCCAAAAAGCCGGTAACCACAAAAATCGTTCCCGTAAAGCCGTACTTCTTCATGATAGGATAGGCATTGGTATAGTTGTCCTTGTAGCCATCATCAAAGGTAATCAGCACCGGTTTCTCCGGCAGCTCACTGCCATTGACGATGAACTCATACAATTCCTCCGGCGTAATGCTGGTATAGCCATACTCCTTCAGCCACTTCATGTGCTGCTCAAAATCCGCCAGCGGTACGGACAATGACATGTGCTCATCCACCACCTTGTGGTAGTTCAGCACCATTACCGTCCGCGGGTCATCCTGCACCGTCACCTGTGCCACCGGCATAGCTGCCGCCTCCTGCTTCTCCGGCTGCAGCTGCACCGCCATGGCCGCCACCAGGCAGACCACAACAGCCACCAGCCCATAGATCAGCTCCCTGCTGGAAAGCCTGTGAAATCTTGCTTTAACTTTGTCCTTCAACGTGTCCATTATATCCCCCAAATATTAAAATTACATTAAAATGATTATCATTTCTTTAATTAT
>JAEDOE010000278.1 GCA_016302095.1 Anaerovibrio sp.
AAAAGCTGGCGCGGCAGGTGGCATTCTGCCCCAGATACTTCATCAGAGGCTGGGCACAGTGATGCCCCGCCCTGATTGCCACCCCCTGGGCATCCAGGATAGTAGCCACATCATGAGGATGCACATCCTTCACGTTAAAGGTGATGATGCCTGTCTTGTTATCCCTAGTGGAATCACAGCCGTACAGCTCAATATAAGGCATGGCCTTCAGCTTCGGCAGTGCGTAGTCAAGCAGCTCCCGCTCCACCGACTCCACATACTCAAAGCCCACCTTTTCCAGATAATCAATCGCTGCAGTCAGCCCTGCCGCACCGCCCACATTCTGGGTTCCTGCCTCAAACTTGGCTGGCAGCGGCGCAAACTCCGTCTCCTGCTCCTCCACATAGTCAATCATATCACCGCCCATCAAAAATGGCGGCATCTCATTCAGCAGCTGCTCCTTGCCATAAAGGACGCCAATGCCCATAGGAGAAAGCATCTTGTGCCCGGAAAAGACGAAGAAATCCGCATCCATATCCTGCACATCCACCTTGATATGAGGCACGGACTGGGAGCCGTCCACCACCATTACCGCACCCACGCTATGAGCCCTGGCAGCAATCTCCTTCACGGGATTCACCAGCCCCAGCACGTTGGAAACCTGCGCCACAGCCACCAGCTTCGTCCTATCCGTAATTTTCGTCTCAATATCCCCCCGGGAAAGATTGCCATCCTCCTCCAGGTAGATATACTTCAGCACAGCACCCTTCTGGCGGCAAATCTGCTGCCAGGGCACCAGGTTGCTATGATGCTCGGAAATGGCAATCACCACCTCGTCACCGGCACCGATATTGCTCATGCCGTAGCTGTAGGCAATCAGATTCAATGACTCCGTAGCATTCTTGGTAAAGATAATCTCATGGCTGTGCCTTGCATTGATAAACTTCTTTACCCGCTCCCTGGCATTCTCATAAATATCCGTGGCCCGGACGCTCAGCTCATAAGCTCCCCGGTGGGGATTGGCATTGCAGCCGCCATAATAGCTGCACATGGCATGGATGACCGACTCAGGCTTCTGAGTGGTGGCACCATTATCCAGGTAGACAATCTGCCTGTCATGCATCTTCTGCTGCAGCAGGGGAAATTCCTTCTTGTAGTTTTTGCCAGCACATGCCCCGTTATTCACGGTATTTGCACTGCTTTCATTACTTGCACTATGTGCACCAATCTCACTCATCAGCCAGCCGCTCCTTTATATAATCATCAAGTTCCTGATAAAGCTCCTCGTCGCCAATCCTGTCCAGCACCGGGTTAAATGCCGCCTCAACCACCAGCCGCCTGGCCTCCGCCATGTCCAGCCCCCGGCTCATGAGGTAAAACAGCTTGTTCTCATCCATCTTGCCGATGGAAACAGCGTGATGGCCCTCTACCGCATCCTCGCCGGACAGCATCAGAGGCACGCTGCGGTTCCGCACCTGGCCGGACAGCACCATTACCTGCTCCTTCTCATATCCCTTGGAGCCCTTGGAGCCATGCCGGAAGTCCAAAGTCCCCCGGAAAATCTTGTCCGCCTGCCCCAGAAGGGCACCGTAAACATTGAGGTTAGCCTCGGTCTGCCTGCCCTCCTGCACCAGCACATAGTTCATATCCAGCTGCCTTGCCTCATCACCGAAGTAAAGCACATGCACATCGGCACGAGACTCATCCCCCTGCAAAAATACCTCCATCTTGCTGACAGACCTGGCTGCCCCGGCTTCCACCGCCACAGCTTCCAGACGAGATCCCTTGGCCAGCTCCACTGCCACATGACCGGCATGCTGCCTGTCCGTAGGCAGCAGCTGCACCACGGTCAGCTTCAATGAGCCTCCCTCTGCCACCTTGACATCTATCCTGCCCTGTCCCTCCTGACGGTACACCACCGTCAGCTCCCGGCTCTCACCGGCAGCCACGGACAGGGACTGCACATCATTTATACCCGGGGCAAGAACGTCATCATCCACTCTCGCCTCATTGACACCCAGCCAGCGCCAGGTACGCATCGGGATTTCGCTATAAATCTTTTCTGCCATTTTCATACCTCACGCCTTTCTCAGCCCATTGTGCCTTCCAGCTCAATATTAATCAGGTTATTCATCTCCACTGCATACTCCAAAGGAAGCTCCTTGGCAATAGGCTCCACAAAGCCCCGGACAATCATGGCCCTGGCCTCATCCTCGCTGATGCCGCGGCTCATGAGGTAGAACACCGCCTCCTCGCTAATGCGGCCGATGGTGGCCTCATGTCCGATATCCGCCTCGTCCCCCTGGATATCCATCACCGGCAGAGTATCGGAGCGAGAAATATCATCCAGCATCAGTGACTCGCAGTTGACGGAGCACTTGGCATGGTGGGCATTTGGCGTCACCTTCACAGCGCTTCTGTAGGTGGCCTTGCCACCTGCCTTGGAGATGGTCCTGGTGCTGATATTGGCCGAAGTGTACGGCGCCGCATGAATCACGCTGGCACCGGTATCCAGATTCTGCCCCTTGGAAGCAAAGGTCACGCCGGTAAACTCGCAGCGGGCATGCTCCC
>JAEDOE010000013.1 GCA_016302095.1 Anaerovibrio sp.
TCTGCCCCGGCCACTGCCAATTCCTTCATAGTCTCAGGAATCATTGCCGCAATATCCCCGGCGATGAGGCAGTTGCCCTTTTTCTCATAAGCCAGCTCCCCGGCACGGCTGTGGATATACACTCCTGCCAGCGGCTGCCTGCCCTCCATCACCTGCTTATAGAGCCCGGCAATGAGCCCTGCCAGCACATCACCGCAGCCAGCCGTTGCCATGCCTGCATTGCCGCCGTTGGAAACATACGCCATGCCATCAGGATAAATCACCACTGTAGTCTCGCTCTTGATGACAAAAACTGTATTATATTCCTTGGCGGCCTCCCTGCCAAGATCCAGCAAATCCTCCTTCAGCTCCGGCACCGTAATCCCCAGAAGACATGCCATCTCCCCAAGATGCGGCGTCAGCACCGGCACATGGCGGCACTTCGCCAGAAGCTCTCCCCGCTCCCGGAAGGCATAGATGCCATCCGCATCCAGCACAACCGGCACGTCCGTGCCAGCCACAAAGGCACGCACAAAGGCCTGGGCTTCCTCTGTCCGCCCCAGTCCCGGCCCCAGGAGCACCAGGTCATAGCCGGAGGCAGCCGACAAAAGCTCCTCTGCGTTGTCCAGGGCAAAATGGCCGCTGCCATTATCCTGCACAGGCAAAGTCATGACCTCTGTCAGCTTCGCCTCATAGATATCGTTCAGGCTCTCAGGGCATGCCAAGGTCACAATCCCGGCACCAATGCCCAGAGCCGCCCGGGCAGCCAGCACCGCTGCCCCGGTCATGCCCCGGGAGCCGGCAATCACCAGTATCCTGCCGCAATTCCCCTTGTGGCAGTCCACAGGCCTTGGCAGCAGCCACTGCCTGACACTGGCTTCCAGCAAAAACTCCTGGCGAATCCTCTCGTCCTCCAAAATACTCCGGGGAATCCCGATGCCGTCACTGAGAAGCTTGCCGCAGTACACAGAACCCGGGGCAAACATCATGCCCCACTTGGGAGCCCCCAGAGTGACAGTCATGGCAGCAGCCACTGCCACATCCTCCACCTGGCCGTTATCAGCCTCCACGCCGCTGGGCACATCAATGGACAGCACCGGAAGCTCCGCCCGGTTCACCGCCTCGATAAGCCGCCTTGCCTCCGGGCGAAGCGTGCCATGGAAGCCGGTACCCAAAATACCGTCCACAACTCCGTCAGCCGTCTTCAGCACCACCTGCAGCTTGTCCCAGTCACGTTCCTCCTGCAAGCTGAAAACCTCAATGCCCATATTGCAGACCACATTGAAATTCACTGCCGCCGAAGCCGACATCTTTTCTGTCTTTCCCAGCACAAAAACCTTGGGCCTGCCCCCTGCATTGGCAATGTGCCGTGCCGCAGCAAAGGCATCTCCCCCGTTGTTGCCGGTACCTGCCACCACACAGATTCTCTTGCCATCCACGCCCCCCAAAAGGGAATCCAGGGCCAGAAAAACCTCCCGGGCGGCATTTTCCATCAGCACCACCTCGGGTATCCCGATTTCCTGAATCGCCCGCCTGTCAATATTCCTCATCTCTGCCACTGTTGTCAGCTTCATAACCATAGCTCCCCCTCGCTTCTCAAAAACACATCACAGCTTTCCGCCCTGTCCGGCTTATCAGCCCTCAAAAATACATTGTGCCACGGCATGCTCCCTGGCATGGCTGATGCTTATCCAGGCATTTTTCAGCCCCCTGGCCTCCGCCATATCCCGGAATACACCATATAGCAGGAGCTTTGGGCAGCCCAGCTCATCATTCACAATCTCAACGTCTTGCAGACTGCCCTCCCGAAGCCCGGTGCCAAAAGCCTTCAGCACCGCTTCCTTGGCAGCAAAACGCCCAGCAAAGGACTCAGCCATGCCTGCCCCCCGGCTTCGGCAGTAGGCCGCCTCCGCCTCCGTAAACACCCTCCTGACGAAAGCCTCCTTCGCCACAGCCTTCTTCATCCTGCCGATTTCCACTATATCAACACCAATACCTAAAATCATACTGCTCCTCTACAAAAAAGAACCCCGGCAGGGGTTCTTCAATTCTATCTTGCTACCTGATACTCAGACCTGTCCACATGCACGGAACGCTCAATCAGCACCTCTACCCGGCGGTTCTGCGCCCTGCCTTCCTCCGTGGCATTATCAGCAATCGGGCGGTACTCGCTCCTGCCCATGGCACTGAACCTGGCCGGATTCATCCTGCCGTCCTGAGCAATAATATACTTCATAAAGTTAATGGCACGGGCAGAGCTCAGCTCCCAGTTGGAGGGATAAGCACTGCTGGTAATCGGCACATTATCTGTATGTCCCGTAACCAGAATCCGCTGGGGAATAGGTGCCACCAGCGCCGCAATCACCGGCCCGATTTTCTGCACACCGGCCGTCAGCTCCGCAGAGCCCGACGGGAACAGCGCATTCTCCTTTATCCTGATCATCAGCCCGTCCTCAGTCAGTACCGTGCTGACTTCATTGCCCATATCATTCTGCTCGATATACGTATCCAGCTGCCTCTTGACAGCATCCATCTGCTTGTTTTCTGCCAGATATGCCTCCATGCCGCCATCCTCCGCAGACAGTACATCACGGGAGTTGTTCTGAGACGGGCCAACCCCCTCAAAGAAAGACGGGCCGCCCATATTAAAGGCCGAACTGAAGGCCTGAGCCATCTGGGTCAGCTTCGTCTCATCTGTCTGAGAAATCGCAAACAAACAGATAAACAATGCCAGCAGCAGCGTCATCAGGTCAGAATACGGCAAAAGCCATGCCTCACTGGCTTCCTCCTCATGAGGAGCCGGTCTTTTCTTTCTTGCCATCAGCTTAATCCTCCTTCAAAGTCTCGCGTACAGTCTGAGGAATAAATACCATCAGCTTTGCCTCGATGGCAGCAGGGGAATCACCAGCCTGCAATGACAATATTCCTTCGATAATCATGCGCTTCTGGCTGATTTCCTGCTCGGAAAGGATTTTCAGCTTGTTGCACAGCGGCAGCCAGAGAACGTAGCCTGTGAAGATGCCCAGAATGGTCGCAACGAATGCCGCCGCAATGGAATGTCCCAGCTTCTCAATATCATTCAGGTTACCAAGTGCCGCAATCAGTCCTACTACGGCACCCAGCACACCCAGGGTAGGCGCATAGGTACCTGCCTGGGAGAACATGGAACGGTTCTCCGCATGACGCGCCTGCATGATGGCAATCTCCGCATCCAGCACATCGCTGACGAATTCCTGCTCCATACCATCTACTACCATGCTGAGACCATTGCGGAAAAACGGATCATCAATCTCCTGAATCTTGCTCTCCAATGCCAGCAAGCCCTCACGGCGTGCCAGCTGGGAAAGCTCAACAAAGGTCTGCCTCAATTCCACTGAGGACTGCAGGTTGTTTTTGAAAAACGTCTTTTTGAACAATGTCGGGAAATTCTTCAGCTGGTCCATGCGGAAACCGATGAACAAGCAGGAAAATGTACCGCCGATAATAATCAGGAACGCCGCCGGGTTATTCATAGCTGACAAAGGCGCACCCTTCAAAATCATACCCACGAAGATAGAAATTATACCCAATACCATACCAATGACTGTTGCAAGTTCCAAGATAAAATCCCCCTATCCATATACATTTATTGATTACTATTCAATAAAAAATCTGAAAGTCCTGCTAACAAACTCAATTTTCTTTAATTATACAAAATTTTTTCCCGAAAAACAAACCATTAGCAATTTTTCATGAAATTCTTAGACTTTTGTACTAATTTGCACTAAAATAATTTTCTTTTATAATAACATAAAAATCCTTAACTATTTCTTAAATATATGGTATAATAAATTTTAAATAACTTGAATTTATTACTTTAGTATATATGCACGACAAATTGGCTAATAAATTGTATCGGAGTGATAATGTATGGAATTGCGACAACTGGAATACTTCCAAATGGCCAGCCGGCTGAAAAACATCACCCGGGCGGCGGAACGCCTCAATGTTTCCCAGCCCAATATCACCGTTGCCATCAAGAAGCTGGAAACGGAGCTGGGCATCAAGCTGTTCGATCGTAGCCAGAAGCAGCTCTCCCTGACCCCGGAGGGCAATATCTTCCTGAATCGCATTGAGCTTGCCCTGAGAAGCATACAGGATGCCGTGCTGGAGGTCAACGACTACAAGCAGCTGCAGAAGGGCACCATCAAGATAGGCATCCCTTCCATGATCGGCGCCTATCTGTTCCCGAAGATATTCTCCAGCTTCCAGCAGCTGTACCCTCACCTGGACATCTACCTCTACGAGGAAGGCTCCATGACCATCCGGGAGCAGCTGGAGCGGGACGACCTGGACTTCGGCATCGTCATCATCTCCGATGCCTCTGCCAGCCTGCAGCTCCTGCCTATGTCCAGGAACCAGATTGTGGCGTGCATCCCTGAAAAGCATCCCCTGGCCAGGAAGGACAGCATCTCCATCAACGATGTGGCCAATGCCGACCTGATTATGCTGAAGGAGGGCTCCTTCCTCAGGCAGCTGGTACTGAGCAAAATCAAGCGTGCCAACATCATGCCGGAGATTGTGCTGGAGTCCAACCAGATAGAGACCGTCAAGGGACTGATTGCCTCCAACGTGGGCATCGCCTTCCTGCTTGACTTCATCGTCAAGGGAGCCCCGGGTATCAGAGCTGTGCCTTTTGATGATCCCCTCTACGTGGATTTGGGGCTGGCATGGAAGAAGGACCGGTACATCAGCAACGCCGCCCAGTCCTTCATTGACTTCTGCCGCAATACCATGAAGGAAGGCTGATACGCCCCATAAGCATAATAAACTATTTACAAAGTATGTAAATTCTGTTATACTACAGAAACGAAATAAATATATTACACCAACGACAGGTGACAGGATAGCCGGAGAGAGATGCTTGCCAAAAATCAGCCGGTTATCTGTTACCTGTTTTTTTGTGGCATGTAGTCATAATATGTGCCGTGCATTATGGCAGTACCCGCGAAAACACGCTCGCGCTCCTAGTTGTGCCTAGCGGATGCTAAGCTCACGCTTCACCTTCGGCTCGCGTATCGCTAAGCACCGAGGCACAACAAAGGTTTTCGCAGGGCACATGCCACAACACACGGCACGCTACGTGCTCTAACGCACTATATGCATTACTGTACCGTAGCATAAGGTTTCACAGCCGCATCGTTATACTGTTGTGAAAAATTTGTAAAGAAACAGGAGGAGATTTTATGGCAAACATTAACGATAACTACTTAAAGCTGGCAGGCAGCTATCTTTTCAGGGAGACAGCCCGCAGGAGGGCCGCCTTCATTGAGACGCATCCGGAAGCTGACGTCATTTCCCTGGGCATAGGCGATGTAACCCTGCCATTGCCACAGGCCTGCATCCAGGCCATGCACAAGGCAGTAGACGAAATGGCATCCGCCGATACCTTCCGGGGCTACGGCCCGGAGCAGGGCTACAGCTTCCTGGTGGATAAAATCATCGAAAACAACTACAAGGGGCTGGGCATTGAGGCTGACGAGGTATTCGTGTCTGATGGTGCCAAGAGCGACTGCGGCAACATCCAGGAAATCTTCAGCACCGATAACACCATTGCCATCACGGATCCGGTATACCCTGTATACCTGGACACCAATGTCATGGCCGGCCGCACCGGCACTTTGCAGCCTGATGGCCGCTACCAGGGCGTCACCTATCTTGCCTGCAACGCCGAGAACAATTTCTGCCCGGAGCTGCCGGAAAAGCCCGTTGACCTGATTTACCTCTGCTGCCCGAATAATCCGACGGGCACCACCCTCACCCGTGAGCAGCTGAAAAAGTGGGTGGACTACGCCCTGGAGCATGACTCCATCATCCTCTTTGATGCTGCTTACAACGCCTACATCACCGAGGAGGATGTGCCACGCACCATCTTTGAGATTCCTGAGGCCAAAAACTGTGCCATTGAGTTCCGCTCCTTCTCCAAGACAGCAGGCTTCACCGGCACCCGCTGCGGCTACATCGTCCTGCCCAAGACCGTTACCGGCAAAGCTGCTGACGGCTCCCGGCAGGCACTGAATCCCCTGTGGAACCGCCGCCACACCACCAAGTTCAACGGCACCGCCTACATCATCCAGCGTGGTGCAGAGGCGATTTTCACCCCGGAAGGCAAGGCCCAGGTCAGGGAAATGATCGGCTACTACATGGAAAACGCCCGCATCATCCGGGAAGGCCTTACCGCGGCAGGCGTCACCGCCTTCGGCGGCGTCAACGCCCCGTACATCTGGCTGAAAACCCCAGACAACATGCCATCCTGGGATTTCTTTGACAAGCTCCTGAAAGACGTGCATATCGTGGGCACCCCGGGCGCCGGCTTCGGCCCTTGCGGCGAGGGCTATTTCCGCCTCACCTCCTTCGGCAACAGGGAAAAGACCATCGAGGCAGTTGACCGCATCAGGAACAGCCTGAAATTCTGACATAAGCTTGTATAACTCTCATAACTCTCCGGCAGAGGCGGTCAGATACCTCCAATGCCGGGCAATGTACACTTGACTTTTTTCAAAATACAGATAAAATGATAGATAGCCCTCCCTGCCGGGGGGCTATTGCATTTTACAAAAATAATGGAGGCATTCGTATGGTAACACTTGATTTGCAAAACCTGCTGGTATGCAGAAACATATTAAAGGACAAGCTGATACAGGAGCTGGCAGAGGCAGTTGCCTCGCCTGACGATTTATCCGCCAGCCACCGCTTTGCCGGTCACCTGATGGAAAAGGCGGAGCAGGAAGGCTGGAGCGGCAACCTGATCCGTGCCCTGTTCCTGCACCTGCTCAGCCAGGAGGGCTGCCTGGCGGCAAAGATGGCAGAGGCTGCCAGCGGCAACATCGGCACCAGCCTGCAGGATGCCTTCATTCACGATATGAAAAAGCTGCTGCCGGCCCTCTCCGAGAGAGCCGTGGACATTGTCAACGTAAAGCTGCTGGACGGCTACATCCCATCCCTGCCTCAGAAGCTGGAAGCCACCGAATACCTGGAAAAGCAGCTCTCCGGCAAAACCACCCCGGAGGAAATCACCGAGGCATTCCTGACCTACTATGCCAAATACGGCTATGGCGAGATTGCCTCCTATCCTGCCTTCTGCTGGAACTCCAAGCATCAGAAGCTGCAGGGCATCCGCCACTTTGAGGCAATGGACTTTGAAGATATTATCGCCTACAAGCGGCAGAAGGAGCAGCTCATCGGCAACACCCTGGCATTTATCCGCCGCCGCCCTGCCAACAACGTGCTGCTGGTAGGCTCCAGAGGCACAGGCAAGTCCTCCGGCGTCAAGGCACTGGCCAAGGCCTACTACACCGACGGCCTGCGCCTCATCCAGATGCAGAAATCCCAGCTCAGCGACCTGCCAAAAATCATGGCGAGCCTGCGCCAGTATGCCAGCAAACGCTTCATCATCTTCTTTGATGACCTGTCCTTTGAGGAATCCGACAGCGACTACAAGTATTTGAAATCAGCCATCGAGGGCGGCGTGGAATCCAGGCCGGAAAACGTGCTGATTTACGCCACCTCCAACCGCCGCCACCTCATCCGTGAGACCTGGCGTGACAGGAACGACGGACAGGACGAGCTTTTCAGGAACGACAGCATCAACGAAACCATCTCCCTGTCCGACCGCTTTGGTCTCATTATCACCTACCTTGAGCCTACCCAGGACGAATACCTGGACATCATCGACCACTACCTGCAGCAGGAGGGCATCTCCCTTGACCGTGAGGAGCTGCGCATCCTGGGCCACCGCTGGAACCTGGAGCACTCCGGCCGCTCCGGCCGCTCCGCCCGCCAGTTCGTCACCCACTACCTGGGGCAGATGCAGGATAAATAAGCCTTACGCAGCAAAATAACCACAAAAAAATAACCACAAAAAAGCACCCTGTTCCAAAAACAAACAGAGTGCTTTTTTGTTGCCTTATGCAAACTACCCTTCCAGCTTGCTGTCAGCCTTCTGCTGGAACTTCTCCTTGAACACAATAAACCGTTCATGGGTGCCGGAGCCGATTTCCCCTGCCTCGTCAAAGGCTGCCACCTTGAAGGAAATCCTGCGCCCTTCCACCCCGGTAATCTCAGCCACAGCCCTCACCTGCATGCCCACAGGAGTAGCCGCACTATGGGCGATAGAAAGTGCCGTCCCCACCGAGGTACTGCCCTCATCCAGCAGGCTGTCCGTCAGGTCAGAGGCAGCCTTCTCCATCAGGCAACACATGGCAGGTGTAGCAAATACCTCCAGGCAGCCGCTGCCCATGGCTTTCGCCGTATTGGCAGCCGTCACTACATCCCTGACCTCATGGGAAAGCCCGGTCTTTATCTCCTGTGCCATATCAGCCAAACACCTCGGTGAAATAGATTACCGTAACGGTATCATTCATGGTAATGCGCTTCTTGTAGATGCGCTCAAAATCAGCAATCAGCTCATCACGGGAATGAATATTTGGATTCTGCTGGCCCAAATCCTCAGAGGTCAGGTTTTCCATGGTCTTCACCCGTACCTTGTCAAGGTAAGCAGTATAGAGCCGCTTCTTCGGGGTGAACTTCTTGCCGGCAGTAATCCAGACAATGGAACCCTCCGGGTACTTATCGCTCACATCCCCCAGACGTACAGTACATCTCTTGCTGCGCTCAATCAGCATTTTTTCGTGCTTCTCGGCCTGGAAATTCAAAGACATCATAACACAACACTCCTAAACCCAATATATAAATTTCATCATCAACAAATCTCGCAACCAGCACAGCAAGATACCACAGCAATACCGCCTCCGGTCGGATTATTATTAGTTTACCATACTTTCCAGCAAAATAAAAGACCATATCCCGGATAAGAATGACAGCCCCTGCAAATAAAAAACGAGCCGCACATCCCCCTGCGGCTCGTTTTTTATCTCCTGCTGCCAAAGCAGGACACACATCAATAATCACTTAATCATGCGGATAACGCCTGCCAGCATAACCAGCTTCAGAACTCCGTCAACAACTGCCATATCCATAACCGTATACCTCCACAAATTCATTACACCATTTTGTACTTGCTGTGTACTTTGTATTCATTTGTGTACATTATACGTCTATGTCCAGTTTCTGTGAACAGACCTTAGTCCTAGTTTCAGCTATTCCATTATAGAAGTTTTTTATGCCAAAATTAGCAAAATTGATATAGATTAATCCATATCCCACTTATAACAAAACAGCATAGCAGCAGGTTACTCCTCAGGATTGCCCTGGTTCTGCCCATCCTCATCAAAGGCGCTGCGGCTGCTCTCCGCCCCGGCATGCACGCCATTGCCATCCCCATCACCATCAGAGGTCAGGGAAGCCTTGTAGATAGCCGTAATGGACTTGTAGGTAGTCTTCACCCTCTGATACAGCTCGCCGCCCTTCTTGCGCCCCAGAATCTGAATCAGCTTGTGATAGAACTGCATCTTGCTGTCAGACTCAGACAATGCCTCGTAGATAACCCCTGCCTGCTTGTAGTTCAGCGGTATCTTGTGGATGAGCTTGATGTGGTTCAGAAGCTTGGTGCAGATGGACTGATACGCCCTTCTCTGCAGCTCCTCTGCCGTAGGCTCGGCTCCGCTGCCATTATTCGCCTCACCAGCTTCACCAGCAGCCTCCTTCGCCTCACCTGCCTCATCGGACACATCCGCCTCCTCAGCTGCCGTCTCCCCGGCTGCCAAAGGCGCATCATCATCCGGCAAAGCTGCATGGGATGCACTACCTGAATTCTCCTCCGCCATGCCGCCAGCTGATGGCTCCTCACCGGCAGCATCCGCCTCCGCAGGCTCATCAGCATAATACGCAGCACCGGCACCAAAAGGCAGCTCCTCAGCCCCATAGCCTTCCCCTGTGCCGCCATCTGCCCGCTGGCCGTCAGCAGCAATATAATCATCAGCGCCTGCAGCACTGTCCAGGTCCAGATCTACGATAACCTCCTGGTCGCTCTCATCAATCCCCAGCCCGGACTGATGCTTGAGGGCACCATCAATATCGCGGCAACGGTAGATATTGTCCCGCCCCTGCTTGGCAGCCATCTCAATAGCAGCATCATAGCCCTTGTCCTTGCTGATGATATAATAGCTCTCAGCAGCAGAATAGCTGCACATCAAAGCCGTAATCAGCTGAAAATCCAGGGCATTCTCCACCCCGTTATCAATCTTCTCAAAGCGTATCTCCGCTGCGCAGCCCATCAGCTGGCGCACCACATCAATCTTCAGCGTATCCGCCTTGCAGCTGTAAAACAGGCACACCCTGCTTCCCTGCCCCAGCTTTTCAATGCCGCTTAATCCTTCATTGTGCACATTTTCATAATCAATATAATAACTTGACACCCTAGCACCTCACAAAATTTATTTTATTTCTTTATTTTACTCTCCCAGGGCAGATAAAGCAACCGGCATGCATAAATTTGCACGGCAAATCACGATTACCGGCTAACCATCCTCGCCGCAGCTGCCTTCCACGCCCCTGACCAGCCAGTCAAAATGCTGTGAAACCTCATTATCGGACATATTCTCATCCCCTGCTACCCGCAGGACGCCATTCTGGTCATAAATCGGACCGTAGAACACATCCCACTTGCCGGACCTGAACCGCCCCATAGCCGTTTCCACCAGATTGGCAGTCCCCGGCTTTACCAAAGGCGAAAGCTCCGACAAGCCAAAAAAGCCTTCGGAAATATCCGCAAAGTACATGGTTCCCTTGAAGCGCCCTTCCATGCACTCACGGAGCCTCGCCTCATAAAACTTGTCCCAATGCCATACGGAAGCCGTCAAAAAGGTATTAGGATACATATCCGTATGCTCCATGTTGTAGCCAATGCTCTTGACACCCCTGGCATCTGCAGCTTCCAGCACGGAGATTGTGTCCAGATTTGTCGCTATGACATCCACAGGGAAATCATCCATCAGCTTGTTGGCAACCGCCTTCTCCCATTCCACATCACTGTAGGCACGGCTCCAGCGCAGATGTACCACCGCCTGGGGATTTACGCTCTGCACCCCCAGGGTAAAAGCATTAACCACCCTGATCTGCTCAGAATTTGGAAAACTGGACACATAGCCGATATGTCCCGTTTCCGTCTGCCTGCCAGCCACTATGCCTGAAAGGTAACAGGCCTGATACATTCTGGCATAATAAGTAGCAATATTCCCATGAGCCTTCTTGCCCTTCAGCTGAAAAAACTTCACATTGCTGTACTTCTGTGCCGCCTTTTCTATCGCCGAAGCATACACCTCGCTGGTGGAAAAGACAATGGTTGCCCTGTCCGCCCTCACCAGCTGGTCAACAATGTGCAGGGCTGTTTCCTCATCAACTGTCTTTTCATCACCGCGCACATCATTTTCCACACGCATATTGGCTGCATCAACATGAGGCAAGGAATCCCTGTACACCACCTGGACTTTCATATTTTGCTTTAGATACTCAAAGCCAATGCGCTGAGCCTCATTCCAGCCGCCGTCATTCAGCTTGCCGTCAAAGAGCACACCAATCCGTATATCCCCCGTAACCACGGAGGCAAAGGGATTGCTGGCAAACTTGATGCAAAAATATCCTGCCACGCCCATCAAAAGCAGCAGCGCCACAGCAAAAGGCCTGATTAAATCCTTACTCATCACTGCCACCTCCGTAGACACGCTTCTCGTAGTCAGCCACAGGCTCCGCCTTGGCATAAAGCCAGCCCTGCACCACATCACAGCCGCTTTCCCTTGCCATGGCTGCCTGTTCCTCGGTTTCCACGCCCTCAATCACCGTCAGCATGCCAAAGTCCCTGGCAAGCCTCACCACATTTCTGATCAGGCTGTTGTTGTGGTTTCTTTCCCAGCCCAGCACAAAATTCCTGTCCAGCTTCAGCACATCAGCCGGTATCTGCTCCAGCATGGACAGTGAGGAATAGCCTGTGCCAAAATCATCAATGGA
>JAEDOE010000014.1 GCA_016302095.1 Anaerovibrio sp.
ACAGTGACTGGTGGGCAGACCCGGGCAAGCAGTACCCTCCAAAGGCCTGGGAAAAACACAACGCAAAGCAGCTGGCCAAGGATGTATACAAATACACCGCCAAGGTAATGAAGGACTTCAACGCCGCCGGTGTAACCCCTGACATGGTACAGATCGGCAACGAGCTGAACAACGGCATGCTCTGGCCTGTCTGCAAAACCGACACCCCGGAAGGCTACAAAGCACTGGCAAACGCCATTGCCCAGGGCCTGAAGGCAGTAAAGGACAACGATCCAAACAATCAGGTAATCCGCATGGTTCACCTTGCCAACGGCAACAACAACGCTTTGTACCGCAGCTTCTTCGATGAGCTCATTGTCAACAACGGCGTCAACGACTTTGATGTAATCGGTTTCTCCTACTATCCATTCTGGCACGGCAGCATGGAGGAGCTTTCCTACAACATGAATGACATGGTTGACCGCTATGGCAAGGATGTCATCGTAGTAGAGACTGCCTATGCCTTCACCAACGAGCAGGGCGATGCCCAGAAGAACTGCGCAGGCCCTACCGAGGAAGCCATTGCAGGTTACAAGTCCACCGTACAGGGACAGGCAAGCGGCCTCCACGATGTAATGGAGCACGTTTCCAATGTCAAGAACGGCAAGGGCAAGGGCATTTTCTACTGGGAGCCTGACTGGATTCCTGTAGAGGGCGCAGGCTGGAAGGCCGGTGAAGGCAACGAGTGGGAAAACCTGGCCATGTTCGACTTCCAGGGCAATGCACTGGAATCCCTGGATGTATTTAAGATGGTCAGCGACCAGTCCAAGCCGGTAGTTGAGTACAAGGTAAAGGAAATCGAGGCAGCATTGGTAACCGGCTCCGTAGGACAGCCTGTGGAAATGCCTAAGAAGGTCAGCGTTGTCTATGAGAACGACGTTGTCAAGAGCATGCCTGTAGTATGGGAGAATGCCGAGCCTGTCTTTGATGCAGCTGGCAAGTACACCGTAAAGGGCACTGTCAATGGCGTAGCTGGCAAGACTGCCGTAGCCTCCATCAATGTTATCAAGAAGGTAAATCTGGTGAAGAACGGCACCTTTGAGAACGGCGATTTGAACGGCTGGACCATTACCGGCGACAAGGATGCCGTAAACACCGTATCCTCCGCTGGCGATGCCCGCGGCAAGAGCGCAATGCACTACTGGGCAGACAAGGGCTTCAAGTTCAAGGCAACCCAGAGCTTCACAGGCTTGAAGGACGGCAAGTACACCGTATCCTGCTGGACCCAGGGCGGCGGCGGCCAGCATTACTACACCCTGATGGTACAGACCTCCAAGGGTGAGCAGTCCGCAGTTATTGCCGATACCGGCTGGAACGATTGGCATCAGTGGGTAATCCGTGATGTAGAAATCAAGGACGGCAAGGCAACTATTGGCATTGACATGGTGGCAAACGCAGGTAACTGGGGCTCTATTGATGATGTAGAGTTCTACTTGCAGGAGTAATCCCTGTGCTGCCGTAGTGGGAAAATAAATAATCAGCATATAAATAGGGCAGCCTGATTTTCAGCATCAGAAAAGCACCGTCATGGTGCAGCGATATTTCTGTGCTATGCCAGGCTGCCTTTAGTGTCTTTGCTTTTGCAGGAAAATGCCAATGAGAAGCGGCATTGCCGGTGGCATGGCATCATGCCTTTGCAGGTTTAGGGTGCTGGGCAAATTTTGGTGATTTGTTGGGTAAAAAAAGATTGACTTTTGGGAGCGTCTAGGATATTATTTATATGTTATTTTGGAATGAGTTTTAAGTGGGGAGCAGGTGACTCCCCTTTTGTTTGCATTAATGGGAGGAATTGAAAACCTATGAGTACAAATGAGAATTTGAGGAATATTGCTATTATTGCTCACGTTGACCACGGCAAGACTACCCTGGTGGATGCCATGCTGCAGCAGAGCCATATTTTCCGCTCCAACGAGCAGGTTGCCGAGCGTGTTATGGACTCCGGCGATTTGGAGCGTGAACGAGGCATTACAATTCTTTCCAAGAATACTGCTATTATGTACGATGGCATCAAGATCAACATCGTTGATACCCCGGGCCATGCTGACTTCGGCGGCGAGGTGGAGCGTGTCCTGAACATGGTTGACGGCGTTGTACTGCTGGTAGATGCCTTTGAGGGGCCTATGCCTCAGACCAAGTATGTGCTTCGTAAGGCTCTGGAGCAGGGCTTGAAGCCAATCGTGGTTATCAATAAGATTGACCGTCCTGACCAGCGTGTAGATGATGTTTATGACGAGGTGCTGGAGCTCTTTATGGAGCTGGATGCTGATGATGAGCAGCTGGATTTCCCTTGCATCTATGCTACTGCCCGTGACGGTATTGCCAAGTACAGCATGGAGGATGACAATGCTGATTTGAAGCCTCTGATGGAGACCATCGTCAAGGAGATTCCGGCTCCGAAGGGTGATGTGGAGGGACCTCTGCAGATGATGGTTACTACCCTGGAGGCTGATGAGTATATCGGCAAGGTGGCTGTAGGCCGTATTATCCGCGGCAAGGTAAAGCCTAACCAGGCTGTAGTGCTGATGGATGGCGATAGCCAGACCAAGGCAAAGGTAGGCAAGGTATATACCTATCAGGGCCTGAGCCGCGTGGAGGTGCCGGAGGCTTCCATGGGCGAGATCGTCTGCCTGACCGGTCTCGGCAATGTAAGCATCGGCTATACGGTGGCTGATGCAGAGAATCCTGAGGCACTGCCGACCATCAATATTGACGAGCCTACCCTGTCTATGACCTTTGGTGTCAATACCAGCCCGTTTGCCGGCCGTGAGGGACAGTTTGTTACCTCCCGCCATCTTCGTGACCGCCTCTTTAAGGAGGTTGAGACCAATGTGGCACTGCGGGTGGAGGAGACTGAGAGTGCGGATGTGTTCAAGGTTTCCGGCCGTGGCGAGCTGCATCTGTCCATTTTGATTGAGACTATGCGCCGTGAGGGCTATGAGCTGCAGGTGGGCAAGCCTGAGGTTGTGTACAAGACCATCAACGGTCAGAAGTGCGAGCCGATGGAGAACCTGACTATCGAGGTACCGCAGGAGTTCATGGGCACTGTTATGGAGTCCCTGGGCACCCGCAAGGCGGAGCTTTCCAATATGACCGAGGTGGCTGGCTACATGCGCATGGAATTTTTGATTCCTGCCCGGGGCCTTATCGGTTTCCGCTCCGAGCTTCTGACCAATACCAAGGGTAACGGCATCATGAACCATGTATTTGCTGGTTATGTACCGTACAAGGGGGATATTCCGGGACGTGTACGGGGTTCCCTGGTAGCCTTTGAGCAGGGGGAGACCACCGGCTATGGCATCTTCTCCTTACAGGACCGTGGTACTATGTTTATCTCTCCTGGCCAGGCGGTTTACGAAGGCATGATTGTAGGCGAGAATTCCCGTGAAATGGATATTGACATAAATCCGTGCAAGGCAAAGCATGTTTCCAACATGCGTACCTCTGCTTCTGATGAGGCAATCCGCCTTGTGCCACCGCGTATTTTAAGCCTTGAGCAGGCTATCGAGTACATCAATCAGGATGAGCTGGTGGAGATTACCCCGGAGAGCATCCGTCTGCGCAAGGCGATTTTGGACAAGACCGTGCGCGGCCGTGCCAGCAAGAATGCCAGGAAGTAAGGTACTTTTGAATTAGGTCTAAAGTATCCATTGATATTCATGAAACAATAGTGTATAATAGTCGCAGAATTATAAGATAATCATGATAAAGTTTAGCACTTGATGGAGTAAAACAGTATGTGTCGTTTTTCTATAGGTGCAATAACACGATAGTAAGGGATATATCGTATTTGTTTGGATTTATTGTTGGAGGCGGATAACGTGGAAATTATCAAAAAGCTGAGCAATTTTTTTGCACCTGTAGAGGAAGAAATCTACTTGGAAGGCGGAATTGAGGAGGAGTCTGCAGCAGTGACTGCAGGTCCGGAGGTAGTGTATACTGCCGCTGCTAATGAGGAGAAGAAGGTTGTGGGCGGTGAGCCTTTGGGCGTGGTTGCCCCTAAGCCTGCTATGGGCACAGGCGGTTTCCGCAAGAGCGATATCAGGCTGGTGTCCAACAACAAGTCCCTGGACATGAAGATTCAGATTTATATTCCGCAGAATTTTGATAGTGTGTCTGAGATTGCTGATGCCTTGAAGGCTAAGCGTTCTGCTATTGTGAATTATGAGCGTGTGGAGCTGCCTGAGCAGCGCCGCATCTGTGATTTTTTGAATGGTGTGTGCTATGTGCAGAACGGCGAGGTGCGCCGCATTACTGCGACTATGGTGCTCTATGTGCCTGATGGAGTGGAGATCAGCGAGGTAAAGAGCGTGGCTCCGGCTCCGGCACAGCTCTGATAGCTGATTTGGCAGCTGTTTTATTTGTTTTGCTTTATTGCTTGCTGCCGGTTTTGTATTTGGTTTTTGATAGGCAGGGAGTCGGTTTGCCCGGTGGGCGCCGACTCTTTTTTATGCTGATAGGGGCGGATATGAAAATTTTTTTCAAAAAAAGTGTTGACAAGCCAGAAAAAAAGGTGTAACATGCAAATCGTCAAAGGGAGCAAGGCTTCTGGGACATGAAAAGTATCAGAACTGAATATTCTAAACCATGGAGTGGGAAATAGTAGCTGATTTTACTTATCTTCAGCGAGCCGGTGCCGCGAAAGCGGGTTGGTGTGATGACCGGTGTTAGGCTTTCAGTGAATGGTCCTATGAGGGTTCACCGAAATCTTTATTTTTTGATATGGAGAGTAGGCTGAAACGGGTGCCCCCGTTACAGGGCTGAGATATCGGAAGCATCAGTGTTGATAGTTTCCCGTATCAAGAGGATATCATATCGAGTGGCACGACATTTCGTCTCGTTAGGGAGGAAGTGTCGTTTTTATTTTCTCCTGATTGCTGCCAGTGTGTGACAGCATGTAAAGCTAAGGCTCAGGATATGATGTTGAAATTGGGTGGCACAGCGAAACCATTTCGCCCCATGTATAATCCGTATATACGGTGTTGTACATGGAGCGAAATGGTTTTTTGTTTTTACGGAATGAAGAAAGGAAGTTGTTATTATGTTGAAGCAGTACATTACCAAGGTTATGAATGGTGAAAACCTCACTCAGGAGGAGGCAGGCAAGGCAATGGATATTATCCTGAGCGGCGAGGCAAATGAGAGCCAGATTGCCAGCTTTCTGTCAGTGCTGAAGATGAAGGGGGAGGTTGTGGATGAGATTGCAGGCTTTGCCAGGACGCTGATTGCCCATGCCTCCCATGTGCCTCATCAGAAGCCGGTAATGTGCAACTGCGGCACCGGCGGTGATACCAAGAATACCTTCAACATTTCCACTACGGCAGCCTTTGTGCTGGCAGCCGGTGGCGTATTCGTGGCAAAGCACGGCAACAGGGGGGTGTCCAGTGCCAGCGGCAGCTCCGATGTGCTTAGCGAGCTGGGTGTCAAGTATGACCTGACGCCGGAGAATGCAGGAAAAATCATTGATGATATCGGCATTGCCTTCCTCTTTGCTCCTGCCTTCAACAAGGCGATGAAATATGTGGCAAAGACCAGAAAGGAGCTTGGCTTCCGCACTGTGTTCAACCTGCTGGGGCCGATTATCAATCCGGCAGGCCTTGATTATCAGATGGTAGGCATCTATGATGCGAAGCTGACGGAGCTGATTGCAGGCGTACTAAAGGAAGTCGGTGTAAAGCATGCCATGGTAATTGCTTCCGGTGACGGCATGGATGAGATTTCCACCAACACGAAGACCAAGGTCAGCGAAATCAAGGATGGCGAAATCAGGACCTATGAAATCAATCCTGCTGATTATGGCTTCCGGCCTGGCACAATCGCTGATTATGCCGGCGGCACGCCGCAGGAGAATGCGGAGATTACCCTGAAAATTCTCCGGGGTGAGGAAAAGGGCATCAAGCGCGATATTGTGGTGATGAATGCCGGTGCCGCCCTCTATGCCGGTGACAAGGCTGCTTCTATTGAGGAGGGCATCAGGCTGGCAAATGAGCTGATTGATTCCGGGGCGGCTCTGAAGAAACTGCAGCAGCTGATTGAGGAAACTCAGAAGCTGAGTGCGTAATATGTATATGAATTGCAGGGTGATTGTGTGATGAAGGACAGCGGTGTAAAGGTGAAGATTTGCGGCATCAGGGATATGCAGGCGGCCCTGGCGGCAGCCAGGGGTGCGGATTTTCTGGGGTTTATCATGAACAGCAGGTTCTGGCGTTATATAGAGCCTGAGGTGGTGCGGGAAATCTGCCAGATGGTTCCCCAGTGCCGCAAGGTGGGGGTTTTTGTGGATCAGCCCCTGGATGAGGTTAGCCGTCTGGCTGACTACTGCGGGCTTGATTTTGTCCAGCTTCACGGCCATGAAAATGAGGCATACGCCGGGAGGCTGAAGGCAGGCGGTTACAACATCATCAAGGCCTTTCGCTACGGGGAGGATTTTTCCCCGGCAAGGGCAAACAGTTACCCGGCAGATTTGATTCTGATAGACAGCTACAGCAAAAATGCCGAGGGGGGCAGCGGCATCAGCTTTGCCTGGCAGGCCGCGGCCAAAGAGATACGCCAGGTGACAAAGCCGTATATTATCGCCGGGGGCATAGGGGCGGACAATGTCAGGGAGGCAATGGAGCTGTTCCAGCCCTACGGCATAGATGCTTCCAGCTCCATGGAAAAGGACAGGAAAAAGGATGTGCACCTGATAAGGAGCTTCCTGCAGGAGGCAGGCAAGCTATGAAAAGCAGGTCAGGAACAGGCAGCTACGAGAGGTAAGTTATGAGAGATATTTTGGCAGAAATCGTGGAAAAGAAAAAGGATACGGTGGCGGCGGCAAAAAAGGCCCTGCCACTGCATGAGGTGAAGCGGAGAGCGGAGGAGAATACAGGCAACTTTGCCATGTCCCATCGCTTCCGGCAGAGCAGATGGAACCTCATAGCTGAGTGCAAGCTGCAGTCCCCTTCTAAGGGAAATTTCGGCCATAACCATTCGGTGGCGGAGCTGGCGAAGATTTATGAGCAGGCAGGTGCCGCGATGCTTTCCGTCCACACGGATGAGCACTTTCTGGGCAGGAACGAGGATGTGACCATGGTCAAGGAGCTGGTGGATATCCCCGTGCTGAGAAAGGAGTTCATCATTGATGAGTACCAGATTTATGAGGCGAGGATGCTGGGGGCGGATGCGGTGCTGCTGATAGCCCGTATCCTTACGGCACAGCAGCTGAAGGATTATCTGTATCTGGCCTGGAGCCTGGGGATGGATGCGCTGGTGGAGGTTCATGACGAGGATGACATGGCGAAGGCACTGGCAACTCCCGCCCAGTTCATCGGCATCAACAACCGCAACCTGAAGTATTTCAGGACGACTATCCAGAACACCCTTGACCTGCTGCCCCTGGCAGACAGGAACAGGACCTTGATTAGTGAAAGCGGCATCCACACGGTGGAGGAAGCGCGGCAGCTGCACGAGGCAGGGCTGGATGGCATCCTGGTAGGCGAGGGCCTGTCCACGGCAGCTGATGTGTACGGGCAGACGGAAAGCTTCGCGAGAATGTGATGGCTGCCTGTGGTCACAGGCTGAGAAATTTATAAGATTAAAATTACAAGGTTGTAAGAATTATAACGTTGCAAAGTTATTGAAGATGTAGAATCATAGGAGGAAATAGAGAATGGCTAGTAAGGGTAGATTTGGCAAGTATGGCGGACAGTATGTGCCTGAGATTGTTATGCCGGTGCTGAACCAGCTGGAGGAGGCATATAACAAATACAAGGATGATCCTGATTTTCTGGCAGAGCTGAGAAAGTACTATGTGGAGTATGCAGGCAGGCCGACGCTTTTGTATTATGCAGATAAGCTGACCAAGCATTATGGCGGAGCAAAGATTTATCTCAAGCGTGAGGATTTGCTCCATACCGGCGCCCACAAGATCAACAATGCCCTGGGGCAGGCCCTTTTGGCGAAGCGCATGGGCAAGAACCGGGTAATTGCAGAGACAGGTGCAGGCCAGCATGGCGTGGCAACTGCTACGGTGGCGGCGCTGTTCGGCATGGAGTGCAAGATTTTCATGGGGGCTGTAGATATTGAGCGCCAGAAGCTGAATGTTTTCAAGATGAAGCTGCTGGGGGCAGAGGTGGTGCCTGTCACTACCGGCACCAGCACCTTGAAGGATGCCACCAGCGAGGCAATCCGCTACTGGGCTGCCAACATTGATGATACCCACTACATCATCGGTTCTGCGGTGGGGCCTCATCCATATCCGACTATGGTAAGGGATTTCCAGTCCATTATCGGCCGGGAAATCCGTGAGCAGATCAAGGAAGAAACCGGCGGACGCCTTGACTACCTGCTGGCCTGCGTGGGCGGCGGCTCCAACGCCATCGGCACATTCTATGAGTTCAGGGATGATGCTGATGTGCACAAGTTTGGTGTGGAGGCGGCAGGCCGCGGCACTGCCATCGGCGACAATGCCCAGACTCTTTCCAACCCTGACAGCCGTCCGGGGGTGCTGCATGGTGCCTACAGCTATCTGGCACAGGATGAGGACGGACAGGTTATCGAGGTGTATTCCATCTCGGCAGGCCTTGATTATCCGGGGGTTGGCCCGGAACATTCCATGTTCCATGACCAGGGCGTAGTGAAATATGTAGGAATCAACGATAAGGAAGCACTGGATGCATTCCAGCTGCTGACGAAGCTGGAGGGCATCATTCCGGCGGTGGAAAGCTCCCACGCGCTGGCTTATCTGGAAAAGCTGATGCCAAATACGAAGCAGGACGAGGTTGTAGTAGTTACCCTGTCAGGCAGGGGCGATAAGGATGTGCAGCAGGTAGCGAAAGCATTGGGAGAGGAGATTGACTAATGAGCCGTTTGGAGAATAAATTTCAGGAACTGAAAAATGCAGGCAAAAAGGGCCTGGTTATCTATATAACTGCCGGTATGCCGGATGCAGAGTCCACTGCAGGGCTGGTGCTGGAGGCGGAGAAGGCCGGTGCAGATATTATCGAGCTGGGAGTGCCTTTCTCAGACCCTATGGCGGACGGCCCTGTGATTCAGGCGGCATCCTATCAGGCTATTCAGAATGGCATGACGGTGAAGAAGGTGCTGGAAATCGTCAGGGAAATCCGCAAATCTTCCCAGATTCCGCTGGTGGCCATGGGCTATGTGAACAACATGCTGAACTACGGCTTTGAAAAGTTCACTGTGGATGCCAAAGAGGCAGGGCTGGATGGCTTCATCATCCCGGATGTGCCCCATGAGGAATCCGGGGAGATGAAGGCGGCATGCAGGGAGCAGGGGCTGCACCTGGTGGAGTTCGTTACCCCGGGCACTACCGATGAGCGCATCAGCGAAACCTGCACCACTGCGGACGGCTTTATTTACTGCGTGTCCATTAACGGTGTTACCGGCGTCAGGAAGATTGATTACAGCCCGATTAACAGGGTGATTGAGCATGTGAAGAAGCAGACTGCCACCCCGTGTGCCGTAGGCTTCGGCATCGGCACCCCGGAGGCTGCCGTGGAGGCCGCCCGGCAGGCGGATGCCGTTATTGTGGGCTCTGCCGTGGTAAAGCGCATCATGGAGGGCAAAAGGGAAGAAGCCATGGAGCTGATTGGCAGCATGCGTCAGGCCCTGGATAAGATGTAATTGGGGAAGGTGAAGGAATATGAAGCTGAGTCCGGCAAGGGAGGATTTTAAGAAGCTGTCGGAAACCGCCAGCCTTGTGGCGGTGGCAACTTCCATCGATACGGATTTGGATACACCTGTGTCCATGTATTATAAGCTGGTGGGAGAGTCAAAGGGCTTTTTGCTGGAGTCCGTGGATGCCCATCAGAAATTTGGCCGCTTTTCCTTTATCGGGGCGGAGCCGTTTATCAATTTGCAGATTTATAAGAACCGCCTGATGATTCAGGAGGATGACCGGCTGAAGGCACTGGACGGCAGCCCGGTGGAAACCATGAACGAGTACATGAAGGGCTTGAAGTCGGCCCTGCACAATCAGCATCTGCCTCTGGCCAATGGCGGTGCCGTAGGGTATTTCAATTATGAGACTGCTGCTGTCTTTGACCGGGTGCGGGGCCTGGACGTGGCGGAGGATGAGCTTCTGGGGCAGTTCATGATCTGCAGGGTGCTGATGGTTTTTGACCAGCAGAAGAATGCCTCCCAGCTTATCTACCTGGCTGATGTGAAAAATGCGGAGAACCTTGATGAGCTTTATGACAAGGTGGAGAGCAGGATGCAGGAGCTGGTGGAGAAGCTGTACAGCCCAGCCATTACCACCTCCGCCAAGGTGCCCCCTCGGCAGGAAAAACTGGATTTTCTCAAGGAATATGGCGAAATGCCTCAGG
Source organism: Anaerovibrio sp. (assembly GCA_016302095.1). GTDB lineage: Bacteria > Bacillota > Negativicutes > Selenomonadales > Selenomonadaceae > Anaerovibrio. Next base: position 10,362 of record JAEDOE010000014.1, read on the forward strand.
ATTTTGCGGATACCATTGCCAGCTGCAAGGAATATATCAATGCGGGAGATATTTTCCAGGTAGTGCCTAGCAAGCAGTTCCGCACCAAGCTGACCAAGCCGCCGTTCCTGTTCTATCGCCGCCTGCGGCAGGTAAATCCTTCACCGTATATGTTCTATCTGAATTTTGGCAGGAAGAAGTTTGTGGCGGCTTCCCCTGAGATGCTGGTTAAGGTGGCAGGTGAGTATGTATATACCTATCCGATTGCCGGAACCCGCCGCCGGGGTGCCAGCGAGGAGGAGGACAGCGCACTGGAGGCAGAGCTGAAGCATGATATCAAGGAATGTGCCGAACATTCCATGCTGGTGGATTTGGCTCGGAACGATATCGGACGCATCAGCCAGCCGGGCTCCGTGGTGGTTACCAAGCTCAGGCAGGTGGAGCGGTTCTCTCATGTGATGCACATGGTTTCCGAGGTACGGGGCAATCTGAAAAAGGGCTATACGCCAATGGATGTGATGCGGGCCTGCTTCCCGGCAGGTACGGTCAGCGGCGCGCCGAAGCTGAGGGCCATGGAGATTATCAACCAGCTGGAGCCGGTGAAGCGGGGCCCTTATGCCGGTACGGTAGGCTATATGGATTTTGCCGGCAACATGGATATGTGCATTACCCTGCGCACCATGTTTATTGACGGGGATAATGCCTACATTCAGGCAGGTGCCGGGATTGTCTACGATTCCAAGGCGGAGTTTGAGTACAAGGAGATTTTGCAGAAGGCCAAGGCCATGTTTACTGTAGTAGAGGAGGTGGAGAACGATGTTGCTGCTTTTAGATAATTATGACTCCTTTACTTACAACGTTTATCAGCTGATGTGCGAGCTGGGAGCGGAGGTGGAGGTTGTCCGCAATGACAAAATCACTGTGGAGCAGGTGGCAGCCAGGAAATACGACGGCATCGTGATTTCACCGGGGCCGGGTGTGCCTGCTGATTCCGGCATTACGGAGTCCTTGATAGACATCATGAAGGGCAGGGTGCCTATCCTGGGCATCTGCCTGGGGCATCAGGCTATCGGCGAGGTCTTTGGCGGCAGGGTAATCCGTGCCGGGGAAATCGTCCATGGCAAGACATCCAAGCTCAGGCACAATGGGGAGGGCATCTATGCCGGGCTGCCCCAGGATATCGAGGTGGGGCGTTATCACTCCCTGATTGTGGAGCGTGACAGCCTGCCTGATTGCCTGGAGGTGACAGCGGAGCTGGCCAATGGCATGATTATGGGGCTGCGGCATCGGGAGTACGACATTCAGGGCATGCAGTTCCATCCTGAGTCCATCCTTACCCCTGACGGCCATGTAATGATGAAAAACTTCCTCAGCCGGGTGCTGAAGTAGAAAGCTGAAATAAAAAATAGTGTAGCTGCAAAGACCTTGCGAGCCGGTGGGTATACTGCTTGCCAGGTCTTTTCGCTTTGCAATGGAATTTATTTTTGCTTTGAAGCAGCAAACTCCCGTAGATATACTTGAGAAATTGAGCCAATGAGTATAAAATAGATGAT
>JAEDOE010000279.1 GCA_016302095.1 Anaerovibrio sp.
ACTTGCTTTCCTGCTGCTGGCTGTCCTCACCCGGGGCGGCATCGGCGGCGGTGACATCAAGCTGATTGCCGCCCTGGGCCTGTGGCTGGGAGGCGAAGCCCTGAAGCTGACCGCCCTTGGAGGCATCATGATCGGCGGCCTTTGGGCTCTGTGTGCAATTTTGGTCAAAAAAAAGAAGCGCACTGATTTTATTCCCTACGCCCCTTCCTTTATCCTGGCGGCCTTCGCCGCATATATACTGCACATATTGCCATGACGGCTGGCATACACCGCATCAGTCCCCCAAGAACAGCTTCTCATAGTCCTGGACTGCCATCGGCTTGGCAAAATAAAAGCCCTGTACGCACTGGCAGCCAATTTTTTTCAAGAATTCCACCTGTTCCTTGGTCTCCACACCCTCTGCAATAGTCTGCATTTTCAAGCTGTGCGCCATCTGCATGATTGCAGCCAAGATATTGCCTCCTTTGGCAGAATGGTCAGAACTCTTTAAAAATCCCATATCCAGCTTCAATATATCTATCTGAATGTCCTTTAGCATATTCAACGACGAATATCCACTGCCAAAATCATCCATCAGGATAACAAAACCAGCCTCCCGCAAATGCTTCGTCATGCTGATAATCTGCTCCGGGTCCTCAGTATAAGCACTCTCTGTAATCTCCAGCTCCAGATACTCCGCCGGAATGCCATACCTGCTTCTCAGTTCCACCAGGTAGTCTACCAGCTTGGGATCATACAAATCTATCCGGGAAACATTCACCGACACAGGTTTTACATCCCTGCCCTCATCCAGCCACTTCCTCAGATAGCGGCAGGTTTCCTCCCAGATAAACTTGTCCACCTCGTAGACAAAGCCGTTATTCTCAAACACCGGAATAAAATCCCCCGGGGAAATAAAGCCGTTATCCCGGCTGTGCCAGCGCACCAGCGCCTCCGCTCCCACAATGGTTTCGTCCTCCAGCCTGTACTTGGGCTGGAGATAGATGGCAAATTCCTTGTTTTCTATCGCCCTTTCCATGGCGTTGATAATCTTCTGCTCCTTGAGCACCTGCAGGCGCATATCCTCATCATACTCGCAGTAAGGAGTCTTGAATTTGCCCTTCGCCTTCCAGAGAGCCATATTGGCCCTGTCGCACATGACGCTGACAGGCAGGGACTTATCATAAATGCGGTACAGGCCGAAGCTGAGCACCGTGCGATGATTCAGGGCAAAGCTGTCCGCCATCATCTGCATGATGGTTACCATGCGCTGGGAATCCCCCTTGCCCGCCTCGTAGCACACCACAAAATTGTCAGCATACAGACGTCCGCTGACACAGAGAGGAAGGTTGATTTCCTTTAAAAACTTGCCGATGTACCTGAGCAGCTTATCCCCTGTCGCTTCACCAAACAGGTCATTTAAGACCTTGAACCGTTCAATATTTATGCGAAGCAGGTCAAAGTGCTTGTCAGGATTATCCAGCAGCATTTCCTTGGTCTTGATATAAAAAGCCTGCTTGTTGTATATGCCGGTCAATTCATCGTAGGTATTCAGGTAATCTGCCGCCCTGCCACCCACATTGCCGTCGCTCAGCACCCTGAAGGTACTCTCATGCCTGTAATCCCGGTTAATATGTATGCCCGTTATCACAGGGCAGTCATTTTCGTCATACCTGAACATGACAGTCATGTTCAAAAATACCAGCATCTTCGCCCTGGTACATGTCAGCATCATCCTGACAATGACAGAAGCCCCTTCATCTGTAGGGCTGTATCTGTACTTGCACCGCATTACCTCCAAGGGGGACAATCTCTCGTACTGGCGGCTCAGGAACTGCCTGACATTCCAGCTGCCCCGGACATAATTCACATGCAAATGGCTGTATGCCACCACATCCTCAGCCAGCAGCATCGCCAATCCGGACACTTCCCCATCTTCCAGATAATCACTTATTAAATTCTTCGTGAGCATAATCAGCTCATCCTCATTCATCGCCACGCCCATAATATCACCTGCACGCTCCACATACTATTACATATATTTTACGTTATTACATGCTTTTTTTCAATCTAAATATTTTCCTATTTTTGAGCAAAATTTAGCAATTTTCATACAATGCAAATAAGAAGCGGGGACTAGTAAAGGGCTGTTCTGCCTGTACTATTCCCCGCTTCTTACTGTCTGATAACAGTTATCCGGTATTTAATTGAGTATGTATACTTCTACTGAACGGCGGCCAAAGTTGATTGCCTCGCCGTAGCTTTCCATGCACAAATCTATCTTATTTCCTCGGATAGCTCCGCCCGTATCGGCAGCCACAGCTGTTCCATAGCCCGGAATATACACCTTGGTGCCAAGCGGAATAACATCAGGATCTACTGCCACTATCCCCCGCTGGGCAACAGCTCCTGTGGCGGTAATGCCTGCCCCGTTGCCATCTGTCGGCAGGTAGGCACTAGCCTCCATTGATATACAGGCTGCATAGGTCATCTCACCACCATTGGTGCTGACAGTATTCTCTGCCTTGGGCGGTGCCACCGGAACATCCTTTATCT
>JAEDOE010000280.1 GCA_016302095.1 Anaerovibrio sp.
TCGGAGAAGGAAATGCTGCTGCTGGCGGCATCAGCGGAGCAACATTCGGTGCATCCATTGTCCATTGCCATTCAGAAGTATGTGCAGGCACAGCAGTGGACGGTGCCGCAGCACAGGTCCTCCCGGACGATTGTGGCACGGGGCATGGCCGCCGTGGTGCCTGAGTTCGAGGGCTTTTCCGGCGGTGATGTGCTGGTGGGCAGCTGCAAGCTGATGCAGGAGCGGGGGGTTGAGGGCATGGAGCTTATTCACCCTGAGGATATCTCCATGGGTTACATCTATGTGGCACGAAACGGTATGCTGCTGGGGGTTATCGGCATCAAGGATCCTATCCGTCCCCTGATGAAAAAGACACTGAATCAGATGCGCCGTTACGGTGTGGATGAGATTGTCATGCTGACCGGTGATTCGGAGGCAGTGGCGGCCCAGGTAGCAAGGGAAATGGATATTGATTCCTATCATGCAGAGGTGCTGCCGGAGGATAAGGCAAATTATGTCATGCAGCTGAAAAAGCGGGGGACAGTGATGATGGTGGGGGATGGTATCAATGATGCTCCGGCTCTTGCTTTTGCCCATGTGGGAACCACCCTGGGGAGCCGTCAGACAGATCTGGCAGCGGAGACCTCGGCTGTTACTATCCGCTCTGAGGATCCGACACGGCTGATTGAGGCACTGCAGCTGGGCAGGCGCACCATGGGGCTGATACATCAGAACTTCACAGCCACCATCACCGTCAACTCAGCTGCCATGCTGCTGGGTGCCCTTGGCGTGATCACACCTCTCTGGGCAGCTATTATACACAATACTGCCACCTTGGCAGTGGTGCTGAACAGTGCCAGGATATTGGCACCGGCTCAGAAAAAACTTTTGAGATAAAGTTGCTGAAGTTCATCAAAAAGCTATGCAACAAATGAAACAAAAATAATCAAGATATACCCAAAAGTTAACCAAAGTTAAAATTCATGCAAATTTTATGAAACAAAATGTAACAAAAATACCACAAGTTACGCAACAAGAATGTGGTAAAGTTGCACAGATTATGGTTATATTTTCAGATTCAATTCATAAAAATGGTTAAGTTTTGAGTGTAACTTGCACATAATTTCACTATTTTCACTCAAAAAGGCTGCCGCCAGTCTCATCTCCCCGGGAGAAAGACTGGCGGCAGCCTTTGATTATGGCAGAAAGCTGTCCTGAATAGTTACTTTTGGGAACATTATGCCCTGAAGGGTCATGCCTTTGGTGCCTGGCAGCTCTTTCTTTCTACCAGGTAGTGAGGCACGATAATCTTGGTGGCGGTCATATATGGATGCTCAATCAGGTTGATGAGCTGGCTGGCCGCCTCCACCCCCAGCTGGCGGGAGTTGATGTCGATGGTGGTCAGCGGTGGGTTGGCAAGCTTCACCATGACGGAGTTGTTGAAGGTGATGATGGACAGGTCCTCCGGCAGCTTCAGCCCTATTTCATGGCACAGCTGCAGCGTTGCCAGTGCCACTGTATCGTCAACAATAATCAGGGCTGTAGGGCGGTGGCTGCTCATCAAAAGCTTGGCCAGGGCCGAGGTTTCATCCAGCGGCATGGAGATGCCGTACAGCAGGTATTCCTCGGGCACCTCCAGCCCGTTCTGCATCATGGACAGGCGGAAGCCTGCATGGCGTTCATAGGCAAATATCTGAGAGATGTTGTCGCAGACGAAGGCAATGCGCCTGTGTCCCAGAGAAATCAGGTAGTTGGCGGCCTCCTGGCCTGCCACCAGATTGTCGTTATCTACATATATAGTGTCATTGACATAGGCACTGGCCTTGCCGATGACCACAAAGGGGATTTCCTTCTCGTGCATGTAGGAGATCAGCGGATCATCCAGAGCGGAGTAGAGAAAGACGAAGCCCTGCACCCGCTGCCGGGCGGTCAGCTTCTTTACATATTCCAGCATCTGCTCGTAGGTTTCCCCGGAAACCACGATGGTGGAGTAGTTCTGCTCCATGGCCTCCTGGCTGATGCCCCGTATGGAACGGGGGACGAAGGGGTTGTCGTAGCCCTTCTGTGTCTGGGGACGCATGATGATGCCGATGGTCTGGGGCTTGCCGGAGCTGTTTTTGCTGCCGGAAGGACCTGTTTCCTGGTCTGTTGCACCAGAGCCGGAGGAGGTTACCTGATAGCCCAGCTGGGCGATTGCCTGCCATACCTTTTCCCTGGTTTCTGCACTGATGGCCGGGTTGTTGTTGCAGGTTCTAGATACTGTTGCAGGGGAAACTCCTGCCAGAGCCGCTACATCGCGGATTGTTACTGCCATAAATAGGCTCCTTTCAAATGTGTATATCTATAATATTGTGTAGCTTTCACCTTGTTCGGCGGCAGATAGCCATGCTGCAGCCACTATATGGAAGGAAATGAAATTTTGTCCATTTCCTTTCATATACAATGTATCATATCTCAAAAAAAATTTCAAGTTTCTTGAAAAAAGTGTTGCATTATTTGCAGAAATATGGTTTAATGTAGCTACAGGGTTTCAGAAACAAGAAACACTT
>JAEDOE010000281.1 GCA_016302095.1 Anaerovibrio sp.
GGTGGAGAATCCGGCATACTGGCGGATGGTCCATGGGCGGAAAGGATACATCATGCTGTAAGGACCACGCAGGAAGGGAGGAATACCGGCAGCAAAATCGAGGTGCTCCATGCCTTCCAGATCCTTACGTGTGTAAACGGGCTGGATATCAATCTGCTCGGGAGTCTTCCAGTTGGCAGTGATACCCTGCTCCTTTTGCCATTGCAGACCATCACGCTGGTCAAGTCCGGCAAAGATATCTATATCATTGAATTGTTTTCTCATTTTCGTAATCCTCCTTATTAAATTCCCAACTTCTGATTATAGGCTTTGAGTGTCTGCAACTGGTCTACACGCACATGGATGAAGTTCTCGATGCCAGCAGCCTTGAGCTCCTCGGCACAAGCAGGTGCACCGGCAACCACGAACATGGCACGGCCGTCCAGATACTTGAATGCGGGGATGGCATATTCGGCATATTCATCATCGCTCGAACAGATGACCACGATGTCGGCCCCTGCCTCGATGGCCTTGTCCACACCTTCCTCCACAGTGGGGAAGCCCAGGTTGTCGATAACCTTGTAGCCGGCAGCAGCCAGGAAGTTGCAGCTGAACTGGGCGCGTGCCTGACGCATGGCCAGATTGCCGATGGTAAGCATGAAGGCAACAGGAGTCTTGGGGGCCTGCTCGGTGGTTAGGCGTAGGGCCTCGAAATCGCTGGCCAGACGTGTAGACTGGATGGCAACCGTGTCGGTGCCTTCCTTGCCACCGCCACATGCGCAGCAGCAGGCCGCGGGCTGCTTGCCCTCGCTCTTCTCGGTGAAGTTGGGGAACTGGTTGGTACCCAGCAGGAACTCCTTACGCTTGCCTGCATTGGCGTGGCGTGTCTTGTTGGTCTCGTTGATAGCGGTCTGGATGGTGCCGGCCTGGGCAGCCTTCAGGAAGCCACCGGCCTCTTCCACGCTCAGGAACAACTTCCAGGCCTGCTGTGCCAAGGCTGCTGTGAGCTCTTCGATGAAGTAGGAGCCACCGGCTACGTCCACCATGCGGTCGAAGTGACATTCATCCTTGAGCAGCAACTGCTGGTTGCGGGCAATGCGCTCGGCAAACTCGGTGGGAGTCTCATAGGGGAGGTCGAACGGACGAACCACGATGCTTTCCACGCCACCCAGGGCAGCGCTCATCGTCTCCGTCTGGGAGCGGAGCAGGTTGACATAGCTGTCAAAGATGGTCTGGTTATAAGTGGTCGTATAGGCGCACACGTGCATCTTTGCAGCTTCCTTGTCGGCTGTATACTGTGCCACCACCTGTGCCCACAACATACGTGCAGCACGCAGCTTGGCAATCTCCATGAAATAGACTCCATTGATGCCAAGGTTGAACTTCAGGTTGCCGGCAACTGTCTCGGGGGCTACGCCCAGTTCTGTGAGGCTGTTGAGGTATTCGTTACCCCAGGCAAGGGCATAGCCCAGGTCCTGATAGCTGTAGGCGCCTGCATCAGTGAGCTTGAAGGCATTCACAGCCAGGGCACGGAAGTTGGGGTATTCGGCAAAAATTTCAATAATCTGCTTGCCGTCGGCCAGCAGGGCTGAGCGGTCGGCACCCTTGGTGAGCAGTTTTTCAAGCGGGTCAAAGGCAATGCTGCCCTCAATCTTTGTAAGGTCGGCACCCTTGGCACGGAAATAGGCATCCAGCAGGCGGGCCAGTTCCAGCGAATGGCGCTGACAGGTGTGGAAATTGAGCTCCACACATTCCACATAGATACCATCGAGCAGTTGCTCAATGTATTCGGCGCTGAGCTTGTCTGCAGGAATGCAGAAGCCAAGGCTGTCCACACCCTTGTCCAGGATGTCCAGTGCCTTGGCATTGGCTTCCTTGGGGCAAGCACATTTGATGTTCTGGCGCACATGCCAGGCATTGTCAGCGGCCTTGTTGCCACGTACGTAGGGGAACTCGCCCGGCAAGGCGTTCACCAGAGGGAGTTTGTCCACATCCTCCTTGCGGTAGAACGGTTCCATACTGAACCCCTCATTGGTCCTCCACACCATTTTCTTCTGATAATCGGCACCCTTGAGGTCAACCTCAATCTTGTCCCTCCATTCTTGGGCGGAAGGGGCCGTGAAATCAGAAAACAGTTTTTCTTTGTTATCTGCCATGATTCTTGTAATTGAGTTGTGTTTTTATAAGTGTTGTGTTGTATGCGTATATGTTGGTTTTTATGCGTTATTTTTGAGCAAAATTAGCCATTTTTCTCATTATCTCAAAAAATATTTCCAAAAATAGCACAAGAAATACTCCTAAATACCATTTTTTCGGAAAGAGTGGAGCCAAAAAGGAGATAAATTCATACCTTTGTGTCGTAAATAAAAAAAACTATGACAACAGAAGAGTATGGATTTGATTCGGCCCTCAGCCGATGGGGTACAGGTTGCCTCAAATATGACAAGCTGAAGGACAGATTCGGCAGTGAAAAGTTGCATCCCATGTGGGTGGCCGACATGGATTTCGCTTCGCCGGCCTGCGTGCGCGAGGCCATTGCTGCACGG
>JAEDOE010000282.1 GCA_016302095.1 Anaerovibrio sp.
AATAGTGGTTCCCCTCTATATCTGCCTCCGTAATAGTGCCCCGGAAATGCCAGTATGCCATCCCCTGATAAATCAGCACAATCGGCACAAATACGCATGCCGCCCCGGTCATGATGGACAGGGTATAAGGGGTGGAGGAAGCGTTGTAGATATTGAGGCTCCATGCCGGGTTCAGGGAAGAAATCAGGATATTCGGGAACAGTCCCCCAAAGATACCTGCCGTAGTAAAGAGCACCGCTGCCGCCGTCCCTGCAAAGGAACCGCCATAAAGCCCGGCCTTCATCAGCACCATTGCTGCCACAAAAGCTGCCACTGCCAGCCCTATGAGCACCAGCGGCATTGTGGTGGACAGAAGCCCGGTGCAGGCATACATGCCAAAGGCAAACATCAGGTAGAACACAGCTGCCAGCACACCCAGCTTCAGGGACAGTGCCTTGATTTTCTCCTGCAGGCTGTACCTGCCCAGCCGCATGTTGAGGTATGCCGCCCCGTGGAAAGCAAACACCAGCAGAAATGCCACGCCGCCAATAATCGTCCCCGGCGTCAAAAGGTCAAAAAATGTCCCGGCATAAATCATATTGGCATCAATCTTCATGCCGCTGACCAGGTTTGCCACAGCCACGCCCCACAGGAATGCCGGCAGGGCACTGCCGATAAAAATCGCCACATCCCACAGCTGACGCCACTTCAAATCCTCCAGCTTGTCCCGGAACTCAAAGGCAACGCCCCGGAGAATCAGCCCGATGAGCATCAAAAACAGTGCCAGGTACATGCCGCTGAACATGGTGGCATACACATGGGGAAATGCCGCAAAGGTGGCTCCCCCTGCCGTCAGCATCCACACCTCGTTGCCATCCCACACCGGGGTAATGGTCCTCAGCATCATGCGCCGCTCCGTATCGTCATCAGAAGCCAGCAGGGACACCATGCCCACACCGTAGTCAAAGCCCTCCAGAAGGAAGAACCCGGCAAACAACACGCCTATCAGCACGAACCAAATAGTGTTCAAATCCATTTCCATTATCTGCCACTCCCTTCCTCAGTCTTCTGCAATCTTGGTGTTGTAGATATGGCGGAAGCCGATGCCGACAGCCACCGCAATCAGCACCAGGTACACAGCGGTAAAGCCCGCAATAGTCAGCCCCACCTCGCCGGCAGTCAGGTTCGGCGATACGGCAGCAGCAGTCTTCTGCAAGCCCACCACAATCCACGGCTGGCGACCTGCCTCGGCAATATACCAGCCTACGCTGTTGGCGATAAACGGCAGGAAAAACAGCACCTGCACCAGTTTCAGCACAATCGGGAAGTCCAGCAGCCTGCCCCGCCATGCCAGAAGCCCCAAAAGAGCCGTGATGGCAACCATCAGTCCCCCTGCACCAATCATGATGCGGAAGCTGAAAAAGAGGCCTGTCACATCAGGATAATAATCACCCTCGCCATATTTTGCCACCAGCTCCTGCTGCAGGTCGTTCATACCCTTGACCTCCCCCTCAGGCTTGTTGTAAAGCATGAAGGAGAACAGTGCCGGTATCTCGATAGCCGTATCATTCTTGTGCTCAGCCTCATTAATAACAGCCATAACGGTAAACGGTGCCGGGTTTTCTGTCTCCCACAGGGCCTCCATGGCAGACAGCTTCATAGGGTTTGCCTCTGCCAGGTACTGGGTGTGGAAATGCCCTACGCCCATGGCACCCATCAAGCCCGCCATGGTATAGACCACTGCTGCCTTCAAAGACAGCTCAAATGCGGCACGGGACTCCCTGTCATAGAGAAGCTTCCAGGCAGAGATTGCCAGCACCAGGAAGCCTGCCGTGGACACGCCTGCCAGCAGGACATGGCCGAACTCCCCGTGGACATAAGGATTGGTCACAAGGGCCAGAAAATCCGTCATCTCCGCCCGGCCGTTGTTGATGGCATAGCCCACCGGGTGCTGCATAAAGGAATTTGCCGTCAAAATCCAGAAAGCAGACAGATTGCTGCCCAGAGCCACAATCCAGATAGTCAGGCAGTGCAGCTTCGGGCTGAGCCTGTCCCAGCCGAACATCCAGAGCCCCAGGAAGGTGGACTCCAGGAAAAACGCCGTCAATGCCTCCAGGGCAAGAGGCGCACCGAAAATATCCCCCATGAACCTGGAATACTCCGACCAGTTCATGCCAAAATGAAATTCCTGCACAATGCCTGTCACCACGCCCATGGCGAAGTTAATCAGGAACAGCCCCCCGAAGAATTTCGCCAGCTTCCTGAGCCTGTCCCTCATGGCATAGGTCCTGGCAAACAGGGAACCTGTCTCCAAAAGAGCCACAAAGATTGACAGCCCCAGCGTCACAGGCACGAACAGAAAATGATACACCGTTGTCAGGGCAAACTGCACCCTGGATAACAAAAGCGCATCCATACTTTTCCCTCCTTTTCATTTACCGCAGAAAAATGATTCTCCAGTGATTATAAATACAATCAGTTCTTACTGTTATTATTCGACCAAAGGGAAAAAATTCCTGCTAAGGACGAGAAAAATAC
>JAEDOE010000015.1 GCA_016302095.1 Anaerovibrio sp.
CCACATCCTCATCCCTGCCATGCCTGACCTGCCCACCAACAAGTCCCGGGAAAACTTTTTCAGCAGTCTCTGGGGCAAGGGCAACATATACTGCAAGGAGTACGGAGGCACTGCCGAGGATGCTTTCCGCCTGGCCTCGTATTTCAAGAAGCAGAAGAAGGAGGACAGAGGAGCCCGAATCCTGATGAGCCACAACATGGCAAAGCCTGTGGAGAAAAAGCAGGAGATACGCTTTGCCGAATGTTACAGCCTGGACATAAACGTGCCTGCCGGGTATGAGGTAGTGAGGGAAGTGAGCTATCAGTGCTACACTCAGGAAGGTTTTCCCTGCCAACATGTAGTTCTCCAGAAGTCTGCCTCCCTGGCTGCATCGCTGCGGCGCCGGTACTCAGTTCCTCGTGGGCAATATACCAGGCCGGCACAAGACAGCCGGAGGAAAAGACCATGAGCAGGAACGATGAAATAATCCATGCCTATAACATCTGTGCTCTTGTTCTGGCGATACTTTATCCAAGGCCATTGTCTGCCGAAGAAGCATTTGCCAAAATGGACAATCCTCATCGTGAGACGGGAATGAGGGCTGAGGATGCGGAGATGTTGCGCAGGGCTGGCAGCAGCTGGGCGGAAATAAAGGAGCTGCTTGGCATGAGGTATCCACATTCCGCTGTCCATCACCTGCGGAAGCATCGGAGAAACAAAAAAATTCAAAAGCGACACCAGTGACGGATTGCCATGGGATGGCATGCCGTCTTTTTGGCTGGTTTGGCAAAAAAGAACTAGAGCAAAAAATCCTCTGTGCTAAACTAGTTACAGGGGCTGTTTTAAGCTGCCAGATACTGAAGCGGAAGGAGTGGCAGAGATGTGAAGCTGATAGAGTACTTGAGGCTCAGGAAGCTGTATCAGGAGCGCAAGGACAAGGGGAAGCCAGGCAGGAGGCATGGCCTGACGCCAGCTGCTTCCGTGCGCAGAAAAGGTACCCGCCCAAAATGATTTTGCATCCCCCCGGCAGCGCAGGTACTCCCGGGCGGAAAGCGGAACACGGGTCTGCGAGTCCCGGCGGTTTCGTTTTTGAAAATCAAAAAAACAGGTTGACAATCTGACAAACCAGCAAGGGAGAGGAGGACATGCCGGATGAAACGAGCAACAAAAAAACGCGCGTGCGCGTCATAGAAGAAAATAAGTTCATTTTCTCCACATCCGATACGTGCGAATTTTTCCAAATTTCCCGGGAAAGTTTGTCAAACTGGGAGAAAAAGGGTGCGCCGAAGGCTGGCCGGGGAAAATGGGACATAAAAGCCCTGGTTGAGTGGAAATTTTCCGGCAAGCACACCGAAAGCCCGGAAACCCGCAAGCTGAGGGCTGAGGCGGATTTGAAAGAGGCCAAGGCCGCCCAGGAGAAGATAAAGCTGGGTGTTACCAAGGAGGAATACATACCCGCCTATGAGGTTCAGGGCGAACTGGCCAGGCTGCTGGCAAATGTCAAGAAATCCCTGCTGGCTATGGGGCACAATATCGCTTCCGACCTGGCAGGGCTGGGGCAGGAAACTGCCGCAGTTGCCAAAAACGAGGTTGACAAACGCATAAACGAGGCACTTTTAGAACTGTCCGAGGGGAGGCTTTACCGTGGCAGCAGGAAGAAAAAAGCAAAAAAATGAGCTGAACTACCCTGCCTGGATAGCAAATGCCCTGAAAGTGCTGAAACCGCCTGAAAAGCTGACTGTTTCCCAGTGGGCAGACAAATACCGCATCCTGTCAGAGCTGGATTCGGCATCCCCCGGACACTGGCGAACCAGCAAGACACCATACCTGAAAAAGGTCATGGATGCCTTCAATGACGGATTTATCCGGGATATTACATTTTGCGCTGGTACTCAGCTGGGCAAAACCAGCGCGGAGCAAAACATGATAGGCTATGCCGTGTCCCAGGAACCCGGACCTATGCTGATTGTCTATCCTTCCAAGGAACTGGCCAAGTTTACCAGCGAAAAAAGACTGCAACCCCTCATCCGGCTCAGCCCTGATCTGTGCCAGCATTTTGATGAGCGGGGCAGCAAGGACTTGGAGCTGACTTTTGACAACATGTACATCGCCCTGACTGGCGCCAACAGCCCCTCCGATTTGTCCAGCCGCCCGGTGCGCTATGTATTTTTTGACGAAATAGACAAATTCCCAAAGTGGTCCGGGGCAGAGGCAGGCCCCCTGGAGCTGGCTGCGGAGCGTACCAAGACATTTTACAACTACAAGATAGTCAAAGTGTCTACACCAACCCTGAAAAACGGCAACATCTGGCAGAGCTGGGAAAGTGCAGATGTGCAGTACAAGTTTTTTGTTCCCTGCCCTCACTGCGGTGAAATGCAGGAGCTGGAGTTCAGGCAGATAAAATGGCCGGAGTCAGCTGACGAATCAGAGGCTAGAATGGCTGCATATTACGAGTGCAGGCACTGCCACCAGCTCATAGACGACCGCCACAAGCCTGGTATGCTTCGGGGTGGTACATGGAAGGGAGAAGCCAAAAAGAAAGGCAGTGCCCACAAGGTAGCCTTTCACCTGAACTCTATCTATTCTCCCTGGCTGTCCTTTGGTGATGTGGCAGCCAAATTCCTGGCTAGCAAGGATGAACCTGCCCTGCTGATGAACTTTATTAATTCATGGCTGGCGGAGCCCTGGGAAGACAAAAGCAGCCGTATGCAGTCTGATATTGTCATGGAAAAGGCGCTGCCTTACGACCGGGGCAGGATGCCACCGGCGGCACAGCTATTGACAGCTGGTGTGGATGTGCAGCTGGATCATTTCTGGTATGCAGTCCGGGCATGGGGCCCGCACATGACCAGCTGGCTGGTGGACTGGGGCAGGCTTGAGACCTGGGCGGATATTGAAACCGTGGTGAACCGCAATTATGCAGACACAAATGGGGAAATCCACAATGTCAATCTGTGCTGCATTGACTCCGGCTACAATACTGACGAAGTCTATACCTTCTGCGCCCACAATATGGATGTGATGGTTCCCACCAAGGGTGCCAGCAGGCCACTGAAATCACGTTACAGTGTTTCCGTGCTGGATAAGCAGGCTGGCTTTGGCCTCAGGCTCTACGAAATGGACACCAACCAGCTGAAAAATTTTATCGCCTCCCGCATGGGCATCGCTCCGGGAGAGCGGGGCAGCTGGAATGTGTACAGGGATATAGAGCGTGAATATGCCGATCAGATTTGTTCCGAGCAAAAGGTGGAAAAGAAGGATAAAAAAGGTCATGTGTCAGTAGTCTGGGAGAAAATCAGCAGCCATGCACAGAACCATCTGCTTGACTGCGAAACCAATAACGCCCTTGCGGCAGAAATCCTGGGTGTCAGGTATCTGCTGGATCCTGAGGAGCAGGAAAAAGAGCCCGAGCAGGATGAAGAAGAAAGCGACTGGCTGGGGGTGAAGGATGATTATATCTAAAAAGTGCCAGCCGGATGCAGTGAAAGGAGGTGAGACGGCTTGGAAAGTTTGGAAATTCAGCTGGAAAGGGTGCAAAAGGCTATTGCAGCCATTGAAAGCGGGGCTCAGTCATATCAGATTGCCAATCGCAAGATTACCAGGGGCGACCTGGCTACCCTTTACGCCAGGGAAAGGAGCCTGAAAAGCGAAATTGCCCGGGCGGACGGCGGTGATTTGTACTTTGCCGAGCTGGGACGGCTATGATTAAGATTTTGGAGCGTGCTATTGCCGCTATTTCGCCCCAGTGGGCTTGCAATCGCGCCTTTTACGCGGAAAACCTGCGCGCCTATGAGGCTGGCGAGGTGACGCGGTTTAACGATGGATGGATGCCTGTAAACCAGGATACGGAAAACAGCGACAGAACCCAGCGGGACCTGGTAAAAGCCCGTGCCAGATACCTGGAAGATAACAGCGATATTGCTAACGGAGCTATCGGCGGCATCGTGCGCAACGTTGTGGGCACCGGCATCAAGCTGCAGGCCAGAACCAGGGACGAAGTGCTCAACAAGCAGATTGAGAAGCTGTGGCGCGAGTGGTGCCGGGCGGAAAACTGCGATATTACGGGACAGCAGACCTTTGAGGAACTTCAGACCATGCTGCTGAGGCGCAAAATCGTCGATGGGGAGATATTGGTCAAGAAGGTTATCCGCAGGGGCAAAAAATTCCCCCTGTGCCTGCAGGTCATCAAAAGCGACCTCCTGAGCCAGACGATGCTGACAGCACCCAAAACCAACAACGTGATACGCTCTGGCGTGGAGCTGGATGCGCACCTGAAGCCCCTGGCCTACTGGGTGAACAAGAAAAGCCCTGACGGCTATATAGAATACGACCCGGACAGAATACCTGCCAGCCAGATGATACACCTGTGGCTGCGCAGCAAGCCCGATCAAATCAGGGGCATGTCGGACCTGACACCAATCATAAAAAGGCTGAAGGACACCCAGGATTATCTTGACGCGGAAACCATCGCTGCCAAGATAGCAGCCTGCTTCTCCGTGTTCATCACGACTCAGACGGGAGCTCCGGGCATGGTGGGCAGAGTGGGGACGGCAAAGGACCCGGAGAAAAAGAAGCTGCAGAGTATCCGCCCCGGCATGATCAAATACCTGGCTCCCGGCGAGAGCGTATCCACCGCAAATCCGTCACGCAGTATTGCCAGCGCAAAGGATTATGTGGCCATACAGGAAAGGCTGGCAGGTGCCGGCATGGGTATCTCCTATGAGCTCATGAGCAGGGATTTCAATAATTCCAGTTTTTCAGCAGCCCGGCAGGGGATGCTGGAGGACCGCAAGACATTCGAGCCTATTCAGGCTTTCATGTCCGAGCATCTCTGCATGCCGATTTACCGGGAGTGGATGGATACCTGCGTGCTTGCCGGGCTTCTGGACATTCCGGACTATTTTGCCAACAAGGAAGAGTACCAGCTGGCAGAATGGGTGGCACCGGGATGGGCATGGATTGACCCTCAGAAGGAGGTCAGCGCCGATATTGCTGCCATCCAGAACGGTGGCAAGACCATGAGCCAGTGGTGCGCGGAACGTGGCTATGACTGGCGGGAACAGCTGGAGCAGATGGCACTGGAGAAAAAGACTGCCGAAGAAATGGGGCTCACGTTGTCCATCCATACCCCGATTAATGTGCAGGCGGCCTTATCAAACCACCCCGGCAAGGGAAGCGATAAAAACGAGGAGGCAGACAATGAACAGGAATAAGAACGAGCCCATGACACGTTACTGGCCAGGGGCTATTACCTGCCGCAAGGCAGGAGAAGGGCAGGAGGAAAGCCGTCAGGCGGTGCTGTCCCTGTCCAGCGAGGAACCGTGCAAGCGATGGTTCGGCAACGAAATTCTTTGCCATGATGCAGGTGCCATCAATCTGGCAAGGCTCAAGGAAATCGGCGTGGTGCTGTTCAACCACAACACGAACGAGCCAATCGGCAGGGTGCTGTCGGTGGAGCTGGATGAGAGCCAGCGCAAGCTGCGTGCCGTTGTTGAGTTTGATGATGACGAGGACAGCGACAGGATATACCGCAAGGTAAAAAGTGGCACGCTAAAAGGCGTATCCGTTGGCTACAGGGTAGATGTCTGGGAGGATATAGAAGCTGGAGCTGTCAGCTCCAATGGCAGATTTACAGGGCCCTGCTCTGTGGCTATCAGGTGGGAGCCTTTTGAGCTTTCCATCGTATCAGTCCCGGCTGATCCGACCGTAGGCATAGGGAGAAGCTTCCAGATGCAGGAAAACAAAGAGAATGGAGATGAAGACATGGAAAATAAAAAGCAGGAGGCAGAGCCGATGGACGGCACTGCGGAAAAAATCGAAGATACCCATGACGATGCAGCCCGTCAGGCAGGCATCCAGGCAGAGCGGAAGCGCGTGCAGGAGATTGGCGACCTCTGCCGTCAGTTTGATGTTGAGCCGGAGGAGTTTATCCGCGATGGCAGCAGCATCGAAGACGTCAGGGCAGCAGTGCTTGACAGGCTGGCCGGCCAGAGAAAGCCCCAGCAGATTTCTGTTCAGGCTGATGAAATGGACAAGTTCAGGGCAGCGGCAACAGATGGCCTTTCCCTCCGCGCCGGCCTTGCTGTAGAGAACGCAGCTGCCGGTGCTGCTGAGTTCCGGGGAAAGAATATGCTTCGCCTGGCTGCTGAGTGCATTGAGCGCGAGTCCGGCAGGAATACCAGGGGCATGGATGACATGGAGCTGGTGAGGGCAGCCCTGACGGGCACAGGCGCATTTCCGGGCATCCTGTCCAACGTGGCCAACAAGAGCATGATGCAGGCCTATCAGACTGCTCCGACCACCTATCAGCTGTGGACTGCCAAGGGCAGCAATACCGACTTTAAGGAAGCCGTGCGCTATCGCCTTGGGGAAGCTGATGAGCTGGTAAAGGTGAACGAAAATGGCGAATTTACAGCTGGCACGGTAACTGAGGGCTCCGCCAGGGCATCTATCGCCACTTATGGCCGCACCTTCGGGCTTACCCGACAGGCCATCATCAATGATGATATGGGAGCCCTGAGGAATTTGCCTAACATCTACGGCGCAGCGGCAAAGCGCATGGTCAACAAGATGGTGTACAAGCTGCTGACGGATAACCCGGTGATTGAGGGCAAGAAGCTCTTTACCACCGAACGCAACAACCTGAACAACTCCACTGACCTGACAGTAGCAGGCCTGGGCGCCATGAAGGCAAATATGGCAAAGCAGACCAATATCGGCGGCAAGGAAAAGCTGAATATACAGCCGGCCTTCCTGATTGTGCCTGTGGAGCTGGAAGTGCAGGCGGCCCAGCTGATTAACTCCGTTGTGGATCCGTCCAAGAATAATGCCGCCGTGAACCCGTTTGCCAACAGGCTGGGTGTTATCAGCGACCCTGAGCTGGCAGATCCAGGTGCTTTCTACATGGCAGCAGCTGCCGGTTATGCGCCGACTATCGAAGTAACCACCCTCAACGGCGTGGATGCGCCTGTCATGGAGAGTGCCGTGCAGTTTGATACCCTGGGCATCAAGTGGCGCATTTACCTCGATGTAGGCGTGAACCTGCTTGATTTCCGTGGTATTCAGAAGGCTGTGAAGTAACAAGAGGAGGAATGTATTATGCCAGAAGCAAAAGGAGCTGCGGCAGCTATTGCTGAATACGTGCAGCGTGGCAACAACATCAACTATACATGCGCCGAAGGAGCCGAGTATATGCAGGTGATTCCGCTGGCTGGTCGCATAGCTGTAGCACTGGAAAAAATTCTGCCGGGCGGAGAAGGCACGATCACCTTGCAGGGGGCTTTCAATCTCCCTGCAGCAACGGGCATGGCCTTTGAGACTGGCGCACAGGTTTATTGGGACAAGGCTAAGGGGAACATCACCAGCACTGCTGAGGGGAATATCCCCGCCGGATATGTTATTGCCCCCAAAGCCTCCGCCGGCACATCCGCCGTCGTGAGGATTGGCTAATGTCAGCTTTTAAGGACATGGTGGAGGCAGATATTTCCAGCGTGTTCCTTAACCCGGATGAATTTGGAGAAACTCACAATCTTAACGGTGCTAACTGTATTTGTGTCATAGCCTCTGATATGACGGAGGAAAGAAAGGCATCACTGGCCGGGGGCAAGAGAACCCCCGAAGGGCTGCACGGTGACTATTTAACAATCTGCGTCAAAAGCAGTGATTTGCCGGAAGTTCCTGCTCAGGGAACCAGCTTCAAAGTTGACGGCAAGCGTTATACAGTCGATGCCTGCACGGAGGATATGGGCATGCTGTCCATTGAGCTGGGAGCATATCGCATGAGGGGTGGTTTTTGATGATTGAAATTAATGCCAGTGCTTTGCAACAGGCGGAAAAGCTGCTTCAGGGCATACCCGGAGCAGCAAAGAAAGCATCCCTGACGGCGGTCAAGAAAACTGTGCGCGGAGCAAAGATGGATGCCGTGCAGAAGGTGCGTGAACGGTATACTATCAAGCCTGCGTACATCAACCGCACGATGTCGTTTATCAATGATGACGGCTCTTTTGGCTTCAGGTCGAAAGGGCGCGTGAATGACCTGGCATACTTCAAGCACAGCCCTGCCAGCGTGCCAAAGAGGCGGCCGGCAAAGGGGAAATACCTGTACAGCCAGGTAGTCAAGGGCGAGGGCGGTACTATCGCCCATGCTTTCCTTGCCAAAATGAAGTCCGGGCATGTGGGCGTTTTTCAGCGCGAAGGGCATGGCGCAAATAGTGCCAGCCTGCCGATTGAGAAGCTGTCCGGCCCGTCTGTGCCGCAGATGCTGGGCAGCCCTACGGTGTCAGAGTTTATTCAGAAGCGCATGGAGGAAAGGCTTGCCGTAAATGTAGAGCATGAGGTCAATGCCTTCCTGATGGGGTATAGAAGGTGATTCCTGTGAGACTTGTACAATGCCTGAAAGCGGAAATTGAGATAGCTGTCAAGGATTACCGCATGAAAGCGGAAGGGCAGGACGATAAGCGGGTCAGCGTTTACGCGCAGCATATTCCTGACGAAGATTTTCAGCATGACAGCTATTATCCGCTGGTTGTGGTCAGCCTGAACAAGGTGGAGGATATGGAGTCTGTGGAAGCATCCGGCTCTATTGCCACCATCGGCCTGACGATTGGCGTCTACGGCGAAGACAGGCAGGCATGGATGGACTTGCTGGGCATCATGGAAAGAATACGGCAGCGGCTGCTGATATTCCGCAAGCTTGATGGCAGGTTCCGCCTTGTGATGCCTGCCAAGTGGGAGACCATAGAGGCTCAGCCGTATCCATTCTGGTTCGGCTATGGCACGCTGATGTACCAAATCGGACAGCCTAATGAGCGCATGGCGGATAATTGGGACCGCATTATGGAAGATAACTAGGAGGATGAACTAATGAGCGAAAATGAAGCTATTACCAAAGCCGATAAGAGCCGTTCAGGCACTAGAAAGCGGTCTGCTGATATAAGTGCCAGGGCGGTGGAAAACATGCCTGCTGAAGCCGTCTCAGAGGCAAGGAGCTATATTTATATCGGCCCTAATATCATGGCAGACGGCCTGAAGCAGAATACCATCTATCAGAGCAGGCCGGCGGAGCTGATTGAGGCATTGACGGCGAAATACAAAAATATTTCCCGGCTGTTTGTCAGCGTGAGCAAGCTCTCCAAGGCTATGATTGATATGGGCAGGGCTGGCACGCCGCTGTACCTGGCATATAACGAAATGAAGGAGGCTCGTTAATAATGGCATACAAACATGGTATTTACTCCAGCGAGCAGGCTACATCGCTGGTTCCGATGACTGAGACCGATGGCGGCCTCATTACATGCTTCGGCACGGCGCCGCTGCATCTGGCCAGCAAGCCTGCCGCGCCCAATACCCCGGTGCTCTGCTACGGCTACGATGAAGCGGTGGCGGCCCTGGGCTATTCTGACGATTGGGAAAAATACACCCTGTGTGAAATGATTAAGGTGCATTTCGCCCTGTTCAATATGGCGCCTATTGTGTTTGTCAATGTGCTGGGCGGCAAGGAGAAGCACAAGGCCAAGGTTGATGACAAGGCCGTAGAGGTTGCGGATGGCGTGGCTGTCATCAGTGACCCTGTGCTGGCAGATACGCTGATCGTCAAGCTTGCCAGCGATGGGGAAGCCCTGATTCCTGATACGGATTATACAGCTGCCTTTGATGATGCCGGCAACATGGTAGTGACTGCCATAGATGGCGGCGCCATTACCGAGGGGGCAACCCCTCTGTATATGTCGTACACTATGCTGGTGCCTGAAAATGCTGAGCCTGATGATATTATCGGCGGCATTAACATCAGCACCAACAGGGCGGAGGGCATTGAGACAATTGAAGAGGTATTTCCTCGTTTCGGGCTGGTGCCGGGCATCAATATCGCGCCGGGCTGGTCCCATCATCCGGGTGTAGCGGCTGCCCTTAAAGCCAAGAATCATAATATCTGCGGCCATTTCAACAGCATCTCTATTTGCGATATGCCTACAGACAGCGTAAAGAGCTACAGCGAGGCTGTTGAATGGAAGAATAAGAACAATTTCGCCGACAAGGATTGCATCTTGTGCTGGCCGCTTTTGACGCTGGGCGGCAAAAAATATCATCTCAGCGCACAGCTGGCCTCGGTGCTGAACTACACAGACAGCCAGCATGGAGATATTCCGTACTATTCCCCGTCCAACAAGTCGCTGCAGGCTGATGGCGCCTGTCTGGAAGATGGCACAGAGATATTTTTGAACAATACTCAGGCTGCCTATCTGAACGGCCAGGGCATTGTGACAGCACTGAATTTTGTCGGCGGCTGGAAGGCCTGGGGCAACAGAACCACCATATATCCTGCCAATACTGATGTGAAAGACAATATGATTAGCAATCGGCGCATGTTCAACTGGGTTGGGGCAACGCTTATCACAAGCTTCTGGTCTAAGATTGACGAGCCGACAAACAAGCGGCTGATTGAGACGATTGTCGACAGTGCAAATATCTGGCTTAACGGCCTGACTGCCATGGGTGCGCTGCTGGGCGGCCGTGTGGAGTTCCGGGAGGACGAAAATACAACTACCGACCTTATGGATGGCAAGCTGTATTTCCATGTGTACATGACGCCGCCTGCGGCAGCCCGTGACATTGAGTTTGTGCAGGAGTATGACCCTGAGTATATCTCTACGTTGTTCGCATAAGGAGGTAAAACAATGGCAACTACCAATATAGTACGGGACAAGCTGATTAACTACGAGGTTTTTGTTGCGGGAAGCCGCAAGCTTGGTACGGCAGATGTTACCTTGTCCAGCATCGAGTACAAGACAACCACTCTTTCCGGCGCCGGTATCGGCGGCGAGATTGAAATGCCTACACCGGGGCAGACGGGCTCTATGGAAGTAGAGCTCAACTGGCGTACCATTAACGTGGACAATGCAGCTCTCCTGGCTATGAAGGCTCACGACCTGGAATTTCGCGGCGCAAACGAGAACTATGATGCAGGCACTGGTGAAATCATCACGGAGGCAGTCAAGGTCAATGTACGAGCCCTGCCGAAAAAAGGCGACCTGGGCACGCTGAAACCGGCAGACCACACCGGCACCAAGAGTACCATGGAAGTGATTTATCTCAAAGAGACCATAGACGGCAAGCGCGTCATTGAAATCGACAAGATGAACTATATCCATTATGTTGATGGCACGGATTACATGGCACCTGTCAGGAAGGCGCTGGGACTGTAAGTGAAGGGGGTACAGGAAGATGGATGCAAAGAAAACTATTGATTATTCAAATCTCAAGGAAAAGCTGGCCGAACTGGATGCCAGGTCTTTCCAGCGGGCGGAACGTGCCTGCCGCATGTCGGCAGATGCAACGCCGGATATTACATATTCCAGTGCTTTCCGCGCCCGCCTGGCAGCTGAAGCCTTGGGGGTTGAATTTGCGGAGGTTTCCTCCCTTGACCTGGCAACCTACACGACAATCACCGCCATGGTACTGAATTTTTTGCTGAAGAGTTTGGGCGAGGAAATCCAGCCGAAATCCTGAGGCAGGTAGCTTTCAATCTGCGGGATTTCGCCCCGATCAGCTATTGGGACGGGCAAAGCGTCAGAGAGCTGCATGGCTGGCTAGAAATCATCGAAAGGGAAATAGCCCGGAGAAAAAAATAAAAGAAGGCCCTGTTGCAACAGGGCCCTCTAAAACTTATCCGGCTTGAAAAACGTCACTGGTGTCGTTTTCAGGATAGCTATGATGATATTCAGAGAAATCAACGGATAATTGACACTCCCCATGCGTAAACGCAAGGGATTCTTGGTTCGCCAACCACTGCACT
>JAEDOE010000283.1 GCA_016302095.1 Anaerovibrio sp.
TATCCTGCTCAGTAGGATAGGTGGGGCCGGGCGTTACAGTTGCAGTATCCAGACTGCCCTGTCCCTTCTCACCGCTGAAGACAATATTACCTGTCTGCTTAGCCGCAGATGCACTGGTCAAGCCTTCGGCAATCTTCACAACACCATTCAGGTTCCCCTCGCTATAGGTAGTGTAGTACAGCTTATTAGCCAGAGCATTCAAGGCTGCATTTATGCTGTCCTCATCCGTAGTATCCACCCCTGTGTTATTGGTCAACAGGGTTATACTGGAGCCTGCTGCTGCCTTATTAATTGTGAAGTCACCACCGTTCATAGTGAAGCTGGTGCCGCTGCCACTATGGCTGTAAATCAGGGTTGCATCACCGCTATAGCTGCCTATAGTCACATTGCCTGCTCCTGTTGCCGTCATATCAACTACGGCCTTGTTACCGCTGAAGCTGCTCACGCTGCTCAGCCCGGTGTTCTTCCACAGGCTCTCATTCATGCTCAGAGCCACATCATTACCATAGCCAGTCCAGGTGGATGCATTAGCTAGGCTTACGCTGCCGCCTGCACTATTTCCGGTCCAGGTTGAAGTATTATCCAAAGTAACAGTACCGCTGGTAAGATCTCCATTCCAAATAGAGCTGTTATCTAAGCTTACACTGCCGCCAGCTGCGCTACCTGTCCAGCTGGATGCGTCCAGCTGCAGATTCAATGCGCCTAAAGTGCTGCTGCCAGTCCAGCTAGAGCCATCACTCAGACTCAGCTTGCCTTCTCCTGCTCCCTTCAAAGTAGAAGCACTCAGCTCAATACCACTGCTTCCGTCAGTCTCAGCACCATCCTCGATTACAGCATTCTTCAAGCTAATGCTTGCTGCATTCTTAGCGCTTACCTTACCAGTAACCTTGCTAGCACCGTCTACAGTAATAGCGCCATTTTCGGCTACTAAATTGCCGTTAGCTGTAAAGAGTCCGCTGTTATGGATATTTACATTTGCTCCGCTTACCTTCACTGCATCCGTACCGGTAATGGTCAGTTCCTTCACTGCATTGAAGTCCACATTACCGCTTACATCCACGCCATTACCTGTGCTAGAGCTTACGTTTAGGCTATTGCCGTTCAGCTCCAGCTTCAGCGCCTTAGCAGAGCCTATTGCTGTGCCGTCCGTAGTAATACTGCTATTTTCTTTAATGAATTTATACGTTGCATTGTCCTCAGTCAGGACACCTGCTTTTCTGTATTCCTTATCTGTTGCATAGTCACCAGTAATGGCTGTAATAAATTCTGTTCTATCCTGCTCAGTAGGATAGGTGGGGCCGGGCGTTACAGTTGCAGTATCCAGACTACCCTGTCCCTTCTCGCCGCTGAACACGATGTTACCTGTCTGCTTAGCTGCGGAAGCACTGGTCAAGCCCTCGGCAATCTTCACAATGCCATTCAGGTTGCCCTCGCTATAGGTGCTGTAGTACAGCTTATTAGCCAAGGCATTCAAAGCTGCATTAATGCTGTCCTCATCCGTGGTGTCAACACCGGTATTATTAGTCAGCAGGGTAATGCTGGAGCCTGCTGCTGCCTTAGTAATGGTGAAGTCGCCACCGTTCATGGTGAAGCTGGTGCCACTACCGCTATGGCTATAAATCAAGGTTGCATCACCACTATAGCTGCCGATAGTCACATTGCCTGCTCCTGCTGCCGTCATATCCACTACGGCCTTGCTGCCGTTGAAGCTGGTCAGCGTGCTCAGGCCGGTATTCTGCCACAGGCTGTTATTCATGGTCAGAGCTAAATCACTACCAGAGCCAGTCCAGGTGGAGGAGTTTGCTAGGCTTACGCTGCCGCCTGCTGCGCTACCTGTCCAAGTAGAGGTGTTATCCAAAGTAACAGTGCCACTGGTAAGATTTCCTTCCCAGGTGGAGGTATTATCCAGGCTTACGCTGCCGCCAACTGCACTACCTGTCCAGGAGGATGCGTCCAGCTCTAGGTTCAGTGCGCCCAAGGTGCTGCTGCCAGTCCAGCTAGAGCCCTCGCTCAGGCTCAGCTTGCCTTCGCCTGCTCCCTTCAAGGTAGAAGCACTCAGCTCAATAGCACTGGTTCCGTCGGTCTCAGCTCCGCCCTCAATTACAGCATTCTTCAAGCTAATGCTTGCTGCATTTTTAGCACTTACCTTGCCGCCGATGGTTGCCTTCTCGCTAACCTTTAGCTCGGACGCATCCGCTACAACATCGCCGTCCACAGCTGCTTCCTTCAGGGTTACCTTACTGCTATTTTCTGCACTCAGATTTCCGCCGATAGTTGCTTTGCTGTTAACAGTCAGCTCAGAGCCATTCAGCACTGCTCCCTGCTCTACCTCTAGCTCGTTCATGCTTGCGCTTGCGCCATTAATCAGCTCTATGCCACCGCCGATGGTTGCTTTGCCGTTAACAGTCAAAACAGAGTTATCTGCGCTTACATTGCCGCTAGCGCTCAGGCTTTGCAGAGTTGCCACAGAGCCATTTTCCAGCTCTACTGCGCCCACGCCCGTCAG
>JAEDOE010000284.1 GCA_016302095.1 Anaerovibrio sp.
AAGCCTGAAAAAGGGGGGCTGGGAGCTGACGAAGCCTGCTGCTGCCAACCGCTGTATAAACTGAAATTTAACGAACAATATATTTGCACAGCATGTCAGATACGCACTCCCGTATATCATCAGCAATCTTCCCAGCCCTGTCAGCATTCAGCCCGGCAGTCCTGGCAACGGCAAGAATATCCTCCCGGCCCGGGTCTGTCCCATTGCCATGAACGGTTGTGGCATGCTCTCCCCCAAGGGAATTGCTGTAGGTCATATCATATGCAGGAGACAAATGCCAGCTTTTATCGTTCTCATCGTATAAGTAACTGAAATTTTTCGAATGATCATCCCGATTATGGGCATACACATTAAAACACATCATGCGAAATAGCTTTTCCTGCTCCCCAGTATCCCTGCAAAGTATTCTCGTCAGCTTCATCAGCAAATCATAATCCAGATTGGGAATACGATGAGATGTTTCCAACAGCCCTGAAACAGAACACATATGGATTTTCCTGCCCTGCCTCCTGTCAAAACGCTTCGTTCCGAAATAACCTGCACATTTTGCTGAAGGAAACAGCCTTACCTCCGCCATATCTATGCCACATTCCCTGGCACACAGGGCATATTCATATTCCTGCAAGCCGATATCCTGGCCATCCTCCCTGGCAGGAAACTTGATAATCCATTCATCTCCATCGATATTAGTTAAAATCTTCGGCCTGGCACCGCCTGATGAACCGCCAAGAGCAAACATGTCATCTAGATTGGCACAATCCTTATCTGACAAAATAGCCTTGCACTCTGCCGCCAACGTGTCCAAATCCAGCTTGCTATCCGGCAACACAAAACTACTGGCAGGAAAATACTCCAGTGCCCCCATACCGCTATCTGCCACTATTGCCAGACGCTCAAGATTGCCAATCTTCCCCGGAACAAAATTATTTTTCATCAGAAACCTGTCCACCAGAAGCCTGCCCCAGCCATCAGGCAGGCTATCTGCAAACACACCAAAAAGTCCGCCAAAAGGCTCATAACCAGGAATATAAACTTTATCCTTGAGGGGCAGTGACAGCGGATTCAGCGCAAAGCCTTCCTGCAGCCACTGGCGGCTATACTGAAAAGCAATCCGCTTATCAGGCATGGCAGCCAAGGTTCCCACCAGCCTGCCACGGTACATTACCTGCAATTTATTTTGGTTCATGGAGCACCTCATCTATGGACAAATAGGGCACATCGCTGAAAAGCCCTGCCATTTCCTGTTCCACCTCCAAGGCCAGGGCAATTTTTGCCAAGGAACTCAGCGATATATCCCCCTGCTTTTCAAACCGGCGTATAGAAGCAAAGCTGACCCCCGACAGTGCCGCCAGCTTCTGCTGGGAAATCCTGCGCCTCTTGCGCAGCCTCCTGATATTCCCGGCAATTTTCATCTGAATAGCTGCCGGAGATTGCAGCTCTAAAATTTCCAAATCTATCATGCTAATATAATAGCAAAAAACGCTATTTTTCGCAATAATATGCTATTATATTAGCAATAATAACAATAAATTTTACACACGGAACTTGTTCACAGCGGATTGCATTTCCTCCGCCAAAGTTGCCAGTGCCTGGGAAGCTGCAGCGATTTCTTCATTGGAAGCAGACTGCTGCTGGGTTTCCGCGGAAATTATCCTGGTGCTTTCCCCTGCCTTGCGGCTGGCGGCATCAATGGATTCAACAGCATGGACGATATTATCCGTCCCCTTGTCTACTGCCTCAATAACCCCGGCAATATCATTTACCTGCTCCCTGATATCGTCAATCCGCTCAATAATAGACTGGAACTGCTCCCCTACCTGACGAATGGAAGCCGTACCGTCTGCCACCCTTGCCGTGCCGTTTTCCATTACCTGCACGGTTTTGTCCGTTGCCCTCTGGATAGTGCTGATTTTCTCCTTGATATTTTAAGCAGCCGACTGGGACTCTGCCGCCAGCTTGCGCACCTCCTCTGCCACTACCGCAAAGCCCTTGCCTGCTTCACCGGCACGGGCAGCCTCAATAGCCGCATTCAGTGCCAGCAGGTTGGTCTGGTCGGCAATGGCAGACACGGACTCCACAATCGCCGCCAGCAGCGTAAATTTTTGTTTTAATTTCATACAAGAACCGCCCTCAAAACACACGCCCTTATGCAATCAAAAAAGCAGCCAGGAAGCAAAGCTTCCTGACTGCCTTAGTCACGCACTTACATGTAATTAATGGCAATAGTATACTACAAAAGACCTAATTGCACAATATTTTTCACTTTTTCTCAAAATGTATACACATTTTTTCACTAATTATATACAATATGCAAAACATCTGCCATGCCACCTTACTCTGCAAAGAGGCAGAACCGCCCAGAATAAGTATGGCACGATACCAAAGGACAGCCTGTTCATCAGCCCAGCACGCTGATATCAAGGTGCTCAAAGCCCTCCACCAGTGCCTTGACCTTCTCAGTCAGACGGGCGCAGCCGCCAGCCTGCTGGCTCT
>JAEDOE010000285.1 GCA_016302095.1 Anaerovibrio sp.
GCAATAAATGCCCCGATATTCGGCATTACCATGCCGCTCAGAAATCGTCCGAAGACCTGCAATTTTTCTTTCATAATCCACACCTCGTCATTTCGCAAAACTCTCTTTTAATACTCTTTTAAAGCTCTTTTGTATTCCTTATGTGCCTATAAATACCCTGCAACACCTGCCTGGCAGCCATCGCTGCCTGATATATGGCATTGCATTATTGTTTCAGATTGACTGGCCGGTCATTTCCTGTTGATGGTTTTATTATAGACACGATTGGAATTGTTTTCAAGCAATAGTAATTGAGTTTTGGCACTAGGCATTAGTGCCAAATATTGGCAGCATGTATTATCTATGCCTGTTTTCAGGCTTTTTCCGGCTATTATATGAAGGAAATGACACTCAACTTTGGCACTATCCCTTAATGCCAAATACGAATTACTTTGAATTGATTTTTCCCTGCCCCGCCACTATAATAAAACCATCAAGTGAAACACAGAAACAAAAAACAAAAGTAAAAGCAAAGTACAAAAGACAAAAGCGAAGCCAAAATCAAAGGATACAAGAAGCACAAGCTGCAAAGGAGAGATTGAAAATGTTTTGGAGCAAAAAAAAGGAAGCCCCTGCGGAGAAGAAGCCTCTGCTGTACCGTGAAAACATAAAGACCGGCTGCACCGTGTCCGGCAAGGATGAGGCCATCCGCATGGTAGGCCAGATGCTGGTGGACAGCGGCTATGTGGATCAGCCTTATGTAGAGGCCATGCTGGAAAGGGAAAAGACCTTCCCAACCTACATGGGCAACGGCCTGGCTCTCCCTCACGGAGTGGAAGCCGCCAAGAAGGAGGTAAAAGCCTCCGGCATTGCCGTTATCACCCTGAAAAATCCTATTGACTGGGAGGGCAACGAGGCACAGGTGATTATCGGCATCGCAGGTGTCGGTGACGAGCATCTGGAAATCCTGGGCATTATTGCTGACAAGATGATGGACGAAGCTGCTGCCGCCCAGCTTGCCACCGGGGATGCAGATACGGTATACAGGCTTTTGCAGTAAGCTGCCAGCACCAATTTTCAGCGTATAAAAAATATGATAATTTATTGTAACATGATAATTGCAACATTATGAAGGAGAAATCAGCATGAAAACAAAAGCAGTAAGAATGTATGGTACCAGGGATTTGCGTCTTGAGGAGTTTGAGCTCCCTGCCATCAAGGATGACGAAATCCTCGTAAAAATCATGAGCGACAGCATCTGCATGTCCACCTACAAGCTGGTGGAACAGGGCAAGAACCACAAGCGTGCCCCGAAGAACATCGACACCAACCCGATCATCATCGGCCATGAATTTGCCGGTGTCATCGTAGAGGTGGGCAAGAAGTGGCAGGACCAGTTCAAGCCGGGCATGAAGTTTGCCCAGCAGCCTGCATTGAACTACAAGGGCAGCCTGGCCTCCCCTGGCTATTCCTATGAGTTCTTCGGCGGCGCCTGCACCTACTGCATTATCCCTCACGAGGTAATGGAGCTGGGCTGCCTGATGGAATACAAGGGCGAAAGCTTCTTCGAGGCATCCCTGGGTGAGCCGATGAGCTGCATTATCGGCGGCTATCATGGCAACTACCACACCAACAAGAGAAACCATGACCTGAAGATTGATACCAAGGCAGGCGGCGATATCATTATCCTGGGGGGCTGCGGCCCTATGGGACTGGGTGCTGTCAGCTACGGCCTCCAGCTGGAAGAAAATAAGCCGAAGCGCATTGTGGTAACTGATATTAATGATGACAAGATTGCCCGTGCCCGGGAGGTTATTCCTGAGTCCGTGGCTGCCGAGCGGGGCATTGAGCTGCTCTATGTGAATACTGCCGCTATGGATGACCCTGTGAAGGGGCTGATGGATATTACCGGCGGCAAGGGCTACGACGATGTATTTGTGTATGTGCCTGTACGCCAGGTGGCAGAGCTGGGCAACAAAATCCTTGCCTTTGACGGCTGCATGAACTTCTTTGCCGGCCCGACCGACAGCCAGTTCAAGGCTGAAGTAAACCTCTACGAGGTACACTACACCAGCCAGCACATCGTGGGCACCACCGGCGGCAACAATGACGATTTGATTGAGGCCAATGACCTGGCAGCTAAGGGACGCATTGAGCCTGCTGTTATGGTAACTCATGTAGGCGGTATTGACAGCATCATTGATGCTACCCTGAACCTGCCAAAGATTCCGGGAGGCAAGAAGCTGACCTACACCCAGTTCAACATGCCGCTGACTGCCATCGAGGACTTTGGCAAGCTGGGCGAAACTGACCCTCTGTTCAAGAAGCTGGACGAGGTCTGCAAGAAGAACCGCGGTCTCTGGTCTGCCGAGGCAGAGCGGGTACTCTTTGAACACTTCGGTGTCGAGGCATAATCTGATTATGTCTTTACATATATCCTAAATCCTAATTTTATTATACTTTCCCTTCTAATTACTAACCCAATAGTAATTCAATCCCTATTAGC
>JAEDOE010000286.1 GCA_016302095.1 Anaerovibrio sp.
GCCTTGGCAGCACCGGCTACGCTCAGGAGAGCCTTGTTCTCGAAGAAATCCCCGTCCTTGATGGCCTTGGTAATACGGGTGAGAGCCTGATAGATAATCCTGCCTGCACCGATATTGGTATGGCCTACCTCGGAGTTGCCCATCTGACCGTCCGGCAGGCCTACGAACTCGCCGGAAGCCTGAATATGGGTATTCGGGAACTGCTGCTTCAGACCATCAATAACAGGAGTCTTCGCAATCTGAATGGCATTGTTCGGGTCAGCAGTGTTGCCGTTGCCGTAGCCATCCATGATAATCAATGCTACTGGAGCATTTTTTAACTTTGCCATTAAATATACCTCAATAAAAGAAAACGCAAATCAGCCAGGTGCCCGATAACGGGCACCTGCCGCCTAAATAACAAACCAAAAAGAAAACTCAAATCAGAAACTGATTAGAACTTTACGATTGCGCTGAAATCAGCAGCCTTCAGGGAAGCGCCGCCAACCAATGCACCATCAACATTTGGCTGAGCCATGAGGTCCTTGATGGTAGCTGGCTTTACAGAGCCGCCATACTGGATGCGGATTGCATCAGCAGCATCCTGGGTAAACTTGGCAGCTACAGCCTCGCGGATAGCCTTGCAAACTTCCTCTGCCTGCTCGAAGGTAGCGGTCTTGCCGGTGCCGATAGCCCAAATTGGCTCATAAGCGATAACCAGCTTGGCAACCTCGTCAGCGGAGAAGCCCTCAAGAGCAGCGTTGATCTGAGCAACAACATGGTCGATGTAGTTGCCAGCCTCACGAATCTCCAGGGACTCGCCGCAGCAGATGATAGGAGTGATGCCGGCAGCGAAAGCAGCCTTTGCACGCTTGTTTACGCCCTCATCAGTCTCACCAAAATAATCACGACGCTCGGAATGACCGAGTACGCAATACTCTACGCCAATTTCGTTCAGCATGCCGGTAGAAATCTCGCCGGTGAAAGCTCCCTTTGGCTCCCAATGAACATTCTGAGCACCTACATGGATTTTGGTGCCCTTTGCAGCCTCGGCAACAGCAGCCAGGGCAGTTGCAGTAGGGCAGGCAACAACGTCAACATCCTCAACGTCTGCAACCAATGGAGCAAGCTCCTTGATCAGGGCAACGCCCTCTGCGATAGTGTTGTTCATCTTCCAGTTACCAGCGATAATAGGTCTACGTGCCATAATTAATTTTTCCCCCTATATTCTTTATCTATATGTTAAATTACTTATCAGCGATTGCTGCAATGCCTGGCAGAACCTTGCCCTCGAGGAACTCAAGAGTAGCGCCGCCGCCAGTGGAAATGTGGGAAATCTGATCAGCAAGGCCGGTCTTCTTCAATGCTGCAATAGAGTCACCGCCGCCTACGATAGAAGTAGCACCGTTCTTGGTAGCCTCGGCAACAGCCTTGGCAACAGCCAAAGTACCCTTTGCAAAAGCATCAAACTCGAATACGCCCATAGGACCGTTCCAGATAACAGTCTTGGCACCAGCCAGAGCCTCGCTGTAGAGAGCAGAGGTCTTAGGGCCGCTGTCGAGAGCCTCCCAATCCTCTGGCACCTTGTCCACATCCACAATCTGAGTATTTGCATCAGCACCGAACTTGTCAGCAATAGTCAGGTCAACAGGCAGTACAACCTTTACGCCCTTTGCCTTTGCCTTGTCCAGCTGAGCCAATGCCTCCTCAAACTTGTCCTTCTCGCAGAGGGATTTGCCGATAGGCAGGCCCTGGGCTGCATCGAAGGTATGAGCCATACCGCCACCGATGATGATGGTATCAACCTTGTCGATCATGTTGGAAATAACGCCGATCTTGTCGGAAACCTTTGCGCCGCCAATGATGGCAACGAATGGACGCTGAGGAGCCTCCAGAGTCTTGCCGATGAAGTTGATTTCCTTCTCCATCAGGAAGCCTGCTACGGACTCCAGATACTGGGTAATACCAACATTAGCTGCATGAGCGCGGTGGGAAACACCAAAAGCATCATTTACAGCAATGTCAGCCAGAGCAGCCAGCTGCTTGGCAAACTCAGGATCATTCTTCTTCTCTTCCTTGTGATAACGGAGATTCTCAAGAAGCAGGATTTCACCCGGCTTCAAATCAGCAGCAGCCTTCTCTGCCTCCGGACCTACACAATCAGGTGCCCACTTTACATCCTGCTTGAATACTTCGGAAAGCCTCTTGAGGATGTGCTTGGTGGAGAACTTGTCCTCGCGAGCCTCAGATGGACGGCCGATGTGGCAGGCGAGAATAACAGCAGCACCCTGCTCCAGCAGATAAGTCACGGTAGGAACAGTAGCCTGAATACGGGTATCATTGGTGATGTTCATGTTCTCATCGAAAGGAACATTGTAGTCAACACGGCAGAATACCTTTTTACCCTTCAAATCAACGTCTTTAATGGTTTTCTTGTTCATATTCATGAAAAAATCTTACCTCCGCTCAAATAATGGGGAATACCTTTTCTTTTACAAGAAG
>JAEDOE010000287.1 GCA_016302095.1 Anaerovibrio sp.
GGAAACTGTCAATGCAGAAATAGAGCGCGAACGGGAAGCAATAAAAAAACAGAAGCCGTGACCGGGCGGCTTCTGCAATGCTGGTATTTTACGGCTCTGGCTTGCCGTATAGTATCTCATGGATTTGTTCTTCGTACACTGGTCTATGCAAGAAAAACATACTGCATTCCTCCTTTTCTATATCATATATTACAGGTGGTGAAATTGAAATATGGCTGGAAAAATGATGGAACTTGCCCTGGCTATTAAAGGCAAGCTGGATGCCTCCCTGCCGGAGTCGGTCAAGAAGGCAATCAGCGAAACAGCCGGGCTTCGGCAAAAGATGCAGGAATTGAATAAAATAAAAATCAAAGCGGATAAGCTGAAGGAACTTACTGAGAAAGCACAGGAAGCAGGCAAGAGCCTATCCACAGCCAAAAGCCATGTGGCAGCTGTAAGCAGTGAGTTTGAAAAGTCCAGGCTTGTTACTGAGCAGTACAAGATTAAGCTGGAACAGGCGAAAGTTGCTGCCGAATTGATGAAGAAAACTGCATCCGCCCAGGAATACGCCAAGGCAAGGATGGAGGTGATCCAGCTTAATGCCGCCTACAGAAACAGCAATACTGCTACCAAGGCACTGGCCAAGGAGCTGGCCGCCGCTAACAGGGAAGCCCGTAGTGCCGGTAATGCCTATAACAAGGCTCAGAACGCGGCCCGGAAGCTGGGGGACGAACTCCGGAAAGCTGGTTTTGATACTGATAGTTTCGCTGAAAGCCAAAACAGGCTGCAAAAGGAACTATCCCAGACAGAAGCATCCCTGACTGCTGCCAAAAAAGTGCAGGCTGATTACAATGCCTCACAAGCGCAAAAAGCAGCTGTCAGGGAAACTCACTCCCAGAAGCAGAGCAATTTCTACATTGCTGCCGGTAATCTTCAAAGCGGTGCTATGGCCATCCAGTCCTTTGCAGCGCCTATTATGGAATGTGTGGATGCCGCCATGAAGTTTGAATCAGTCATGGCAGACGTCAAGAAGGTAGTGGACTTCGATACGCCGCAGCAATTCAAGGAAATGAATAGCGACATCCTGAATCTGTCCAGGACTTTGCCGATGGCGGCCAACGATATAGCCAAGATTGTGGCTGCTGGCGGTCAGTCAGGTATTGCCAGGCAGGACCTGATGGCTTTCGCTGAATCTGCTACCAAGATGGGCATCGCCTTTGACATTACGGCCGATCAGGCTGGTGACATGATGGCGAAATGGCGGACGGCCTTCAAGCTGGGGCAAAGTGATGTAGTCGCGCTGGCGGATAAGATAAACTACCTGGGCAATACCACGGCGGCATCTGCACCGCTAATCTCCGATGTAGTTACCCGCATCGGCCCTCTTGGCGAGATTGGCGGTATCGCATCCGGAGAAATAGCCGCTATGGGTGCATCCATGATTGGGGCAGGCGTGCAGTCTGATGTGGCAGCCACCGGCATCAAGAACTTCATGATGGCATTGACAGCTGGCGGAGCCGCCACTAAAAATCAGGTTGATACGTTCAGTGACATCGGTCTTGATTATATGGCGGTCGCAGAAGGTATGCAGAGAAACTCCAAGGAAACTATCCTTAACGTACTGCATACCATTAAGTCTTTAGATAAAGTGAAGCAGGTATCCGTTATGGGCACCTTGTTTGGCAGGGAAAGCATAGGTGCTATCGCCCCGATGCTCTCCAATTTGGAAGCATTGGAAGATAATTTCGCCAAGGTGGCAGATGCCACGCAATATGCTGGCTCCATGGAAGCTGAATATGCAGCCAGAAGCCAGACTACCGAGAATCAGCTGCAGCTGGCGAGGAATACAGTCACGGCTATGTCTATCAGCATCGGCTCAGCCCTGCTGCCCGCTATCAACTCAGTTATGTCTGCCGTGGCTCCGGTAGCAGCAGCCTTTGCTGATTTTGCTGAAAATAACCAGCAGCTGATTGTAGTTCTGGCAGGCATAGGAACTGCTATTGCTGGTGTGGTTATAGCCTGTCTGGCAGTCAATGCAGCTGTAGCTGCCTATGGCATGGTATTATCTACATTCTCCATGTTGAGGAGTGCTATTGCAGGTGTCAGTGTGGCACAAACCATCCTGAACGCTGTTATGGCACTAAATCCGTACCTATTGATTGCTATGGCTGTTATAGCTTTGGTGGGCGCACTGGTTTACCTATGGCAGACCAATGACAGCTTCCGGGAGGCGGTGCTTGGTGCGTGGCAGAGCCTGCAAAATGGTGCAATGGCGATCTTCACCGGCCTCGCTGATTTCATCGGTGGTATCTGGCAGGGAATAGTCAGCACGGCTATGATGATCTTCACTGGCCTCGCTGATTTCATCAGCGGTGTCTGGCAGGGAATAGTCAGCACGGCTATGGCTGTATGGTCAGCTGTTGCTCCTGCTTTCGCGGCTGCCTGGTCAGTGATCAGCACCATCGCCAAGGGGGTATTCGTGGTGGTAGCACAGGTGG
>JAEDOE010000288.1 GCA_016302095.1 Anaerovibrio sp.
GCCGCCCTGACCAGATAAGGTGTCACATCAAAATCCGGCAGGAACTTGTACAGCCTCAGATTAAAAGGATGCCCCAGCACATCGTAAAGCCCCCCGGCACAGAGCTGCTCTATCTCCTGGGTGTACCACTCATAAATATCCCGCAGGGAATGCTGCTGCCACTCGTCCTTGATTTCCACCGAGTCATAGGCCCAGCCCCGGATAAAGTGAATGGAGCCTATCACATAGTCAAAATCATATTTGTCAAGAATTTCCTTCACCTTGGCCTGATTCTGGAAATTGCACACCTCGATGCCGGTCTTCACCTTGTAGCCAAGGCTTCTCAGCTTTTCCATAAAAGCGAAATAATCATCCAGGGTGTGCTTGAATTTATTCTTTTTCAGCCACTTCTGCTGAAAGCTGCCCACAAAGGAGCCATCCAGAATCAAATCATCATAATAAAGCTGCTCAAACTCAGGAAAGGTATGAGTATGCTCGGAGATGCCTATTTCATCCAGCCCCCTGGCAGCCGCTGCCGCAAAGAAGCCCTTTACCCATTCCACATCGTAGTCACCATACTCAAAGTGCATGTGATAATCGTATTTCATTCCCAAACCTTCTTCTTTCAGTCAAAATAAAGCATAAAATTAAATGAGCCCCTGACGGATAAACTCCTTAATCTGCTCCATAACACCGTGCTCTTTATTGCTCTTGCACTGGAACCTTGCCACCTTCTTCAAATCAGGATGGGCGTTTTCCATAGCGTAGCTATAATAAACCTCCTGCATCATCTCATAATCGTTCATATAGTCACCAAAGGCCGCACATTCCTCCGGCTTGAAGCCGAACTTCGCCTGCACCTGGCGCACCGCCCAGCCCTTGTTGGCCTCAGGATTGAGATAATCCACCCACACATTGCTGCTGAGGGTGCGATGAAGATAGGTATCCACCTCCGACATAGGCTCCCAGATATTTTTTACGGAATCCTCCTCCACATTATCTGCAATGGCCAGCTTGATGCAATCATCATCAATATCCTCAAAGCTGTCCACATACTCCGCCTGGGTATAATACTTGTCCAGCTCCCCGAAAAAAGGCTCCCAGTGCCGCAGCACATAGCCCTTCTTCTTGCCGCTGACTACAGGATAGACATTCCCCAGGGACAGTGCCTTGTTCAGCACCTTCATGTATTCCTGCTTGTCAATCACGCTGGAAAACATCTCCTCGCCACGATAGCAGGAAAAAGCACCATTCTCTGCCAAAAAAAGAAAATCATCCGCGTACTTGCCCATCTGATGCAGCAGGGCAAAATACTGGCGGCCGCTGGTAGGCGCAAAAATAACCCCCCGCTTCTTCAGCTCCGCCATCACCTCGTCAAACTCCGCCGGCAGCTGGCTGTTCTCATCCAGCAGCGTACCATCCATATCCGAAAAAATCACCTTAATCATGCAAACACCCCTATCAATCGTAAAAAACAAATAACGTATAGTATACCACGAACTAAACTCTGCATATGAAATGTACTCAAAGAAAACCTTTATTGTGCCTCGTTACTTCATTCATCAGAGCCGAAGGCGATAGATGAATGTTAGTAACGCGAGGCACAATGATGAGCGAGAGCGTGTTTTCGTGAGTACATTCATATGCAGAGCGCGGATTATGTCATGGTCATTGCCCTTTTCTTCCATGATACAAGCACCACGGCTCCTCTGCCATATAATCCCCCTCATGGTAGTATGCCGCCCGGGCACGGCAGCCGCCGCATGCCCTCTTGTACTCACAGCTGCCGCAGCCCCCTGAATACTCCAGGGTACGCAGCTTATTCAAAACCTCGCTATTTTTCCAAATCTCATCAAAAGGCGTCTGGCGCACATCCCCCAGCTCCATATTGAGATAAGCACAAGGCTGCACCTTGCCCCTTGGACTAATTATACAATAAGCCGTTCCTGCCAGACAACCTCTGCGGAACCGGGTTTTCATGCCCATCTGTGCCGCAATCCGCAAAAACTGCGGCGCACAGGTAGGCTTCAATTCAATATCCACTTCCTGCTGCTTCTTCATAATCCGCGTCAGGGTGTCCTCATAAGCCTCTGCCCTGAGGGACTCCGCCTCGATGGTTTTTGCCCTGCCTGTAGGCACCAAAAAGAAAAAGTGATGTGCTACAGCACCCTCTGCCACAGCAAAATCTGTCAGGGCTTCCAGCTCGTGATTGTTCCACTCCATCACCGTAGTATGAATCTGGAAGGGCAAACCTGCCGCCCGGCAGTTGCGCATGCCCTGCACCGCCCCTTCCCAGGCCCCCGGAAATTTGCGGAACCTATTGTGCTTCTCCCTGTCCATAGAGTCAAGGGAAATGCCCATGCCCATGGCCCCGGCAGCCTTCAGCTTCTGTGCCATCTCAAGGGTAATCAATGTGCCGTTAGTGCCAAAGACAGGCCGCAGCCCCAGGCTGGCAGCATAGGCCACCAGCTCC
>JAEDOE010000289.1 GCA_016302095.1 Anaerovibrio sp.
TGGTGCGCTTGCCGTAGCCTCCTGCCGTTACCGTCAGGATTTCCGAATCACGCTTGATGGTATCCATGCCTACCACCTCATCGCCTGCCCGGAGCTTGATGCCCTTTACGCCGCGGGCGATGCGTCCCATTGGACGTACTTCATCCTCGTCAAAGATGATAGCATAGCCATTCCTGGTGCCCAGAACAATCTTCTTCTGGCCATCAGTCTGCTTTACGCCGATAAGCTCATCATCATCATCCAGCTTGAGGGCAATAACCCCCAGCTTGCGGTTGGTGTTGAACTCGGAAAGCTGTACCTTCTTGACGATACCCTTCTTGGTAGCCATAAACAGGAACTTCTCCGGGTTATACTCCCGTACCTGCAGCACAGCAGTAATCTTCTCGCCCTTCTCCAGCTTCAAAAGGTTGATGAGGGCAGTACCCCTTGCCTGACGGCTTGCCTCGGCAATCTGATAGGCCTTGAGATAGTACACCCTGCCCCGGCTGGTATAGAACAAAATCGTATGGTGGGTTGTCGTAATGAGAATATTCTCTACGAAATCCCCTTCCTTGGTGGCCATGCCCAGAATCCCCTGTCCGCCTCGATTCTGCTTGTTATAGGTGTCCAGCTTCATGCGCTTGATATAGTTGTTGTGGCTGATAGTCACCACCACATCCTCATCGGCAATCAGGTCTTCCTCATTCATCTCGGACATATCGTAGGTAATGGTAGTGCGGCGTTCATCACCGAACTTTGCCTTTACCTGGGTAAGCTCCTCCTTGATGATAGCCATAATCTTGCTTTCATCAGCCAGCACGGATTTCAGCCATTCAATCTTTTTCAAAACTTCCTGATATTCTTCCTCAATCTTCTCACGCTCCAGACCGGTCAGCCGCTGCAAACGCAAATCAAGAATTGCCTGAGCCTGCTTCTCAGACAGCTTGAAGCCATCCATCAGGGCAGTACGGGCAATATCCGCAGTCTGTGACTCGCGGATAGTCGTAATAACCGCATCCAGATGGTCCAGGGCAATAGTCAGTCCTTCCAGAATATGAGCACGCGCCTCTGCCTTTGCCAGCTCGTACTTTGTCCTGCGGGTAATTACATCCTCCTGATGCAGGATATAGTAATGAAGCACCTCTTTTAAGGTCAGCACCCGAGGCTGGTTGTCAACCAATGCCAGCATGATAACGCCGAAGGTTTCCTGCAGCTGGGTATGCTTGTACAGCTGATTGAGCATAATGTCAGGATTTACATCCTTTCTCAGCTCAATCACGATGCTCATGCCGTTACGGTCAGACTCATCCCTCAGGTCGGTAATTCCCTCAATCTGCTTTTCCCGTGCCAGGTCAGCTATCTTCTCGATCAGGCGCGCCTTGTTTACCTGATACGGCAGCTCCGTTACCACAATGCGCGGCTTGCCGTTGGACATAGTTTCCACATGAGCCTTGGCACGCA
The DNA here is from genome assembly GCA_016302095.1 of Anaerovibrio sp. Classification (GTDB taxonomy): domain Bacteria; phylum Bacillota; class Negativicutes; order Selenomonadales; family Selenomonadaceae; genus Anaerovibrio. The sequence continues at coordinate 1,441 of JAEDOE010000289.1, forward strand.
TCTTCACAGAACCTCGTCCCGTAGTATAGGCATCCTTTATGCCAGCAGTTCCCATAATCAGGCCGCCGGTCGGGAAGTCCGGACCCTTGATGACAGCCATCAGCTCCTCCACGGAAGCATCAGGATTGTCAATCAGCATCAGCACACCATCAATAACCTCGTTCATGTTGTGCGGCGGTATGTTGGTTGCCATGCCGACAGCGATGCCGGAAGTACCATTGACTAACAGCTCAGGATACTTGGAAGGCAGCACGGATGGCTCCTTCAGGGACTCATCGTAGTTCGGCACGAAGTCCACCGTGTCCTTGTCAATATCCTGCAGCATCAGCTCGGAAATCTTGGACATGCGAACCTCGGTGTAACGCATTGCTGCTGCCGGGTCTCCATCCACGGAGCCGAAGTTGCCGTGGCCGTCTGCCAGCATATAGCGCATGGAGAAATCCTGCGCCATGCGGACAATCGCATCATACACGGAGCTATCACCGTGAGGATGATATTTACCCAGAACCTCGCCCACAATACGGGCAGACTTCTTGTATGGCTTGCCGGAGGTCATGCCTGCCTCCTGCATAGCGTACAGTATTCTTCTATGAACCGGCTTCAATCCATCACGGACATCTGGCAAAGCTCTGGAAACGATTACGCTCATGGCATAATCAATATAGGAATTACGCATTTCCTGCTCCAGATTTACCGGTAAAATCTTACCATTACCAAAATCCACAATCTCACCTCTAATAAGTCATCGGCTGGTTGCCAGCCGTTATTTCCAATGCCATTTTTTACAAACATTAGCTATTAATTATACCATAAAACCCGATAAAATAGCAAATTTACGGCAGATGGCTATTTACACATAGAGGTAATCATTCAGCACCGGCTGCAGCCCCTCGCTGCTCATATCATCAGTCATTTTCTGCAGGCTGCGGCTGTCCTGGATTTCAAACTGCTCATCCCCGGCATTTTCCTGAACACCTTCCCTGCCCTCATACTTGCTCTCATGGTC
>JAEDOE010000290.1 GCA_016302095.1 Anaerovibrio sp.
GCTGATCTTAAAGGCGATAATCTGCGCCGTCATGGTCGTACCGATATTGGCACCCAGAATAATCGAAATCGCCTGGGGCAGGCTCATCAGGCCCGCACTAACAAAGCCGATGGCCATAACCGTGGTGGCACTGCTGCTCTGCAGCACCGCCGTTGTAAGGGCACCTGCCAGCACACCCAGCAAGGGATTCCGCGTCAGCATCGCCAGGATGCGTTTCATTTTCTCTCCGGCAGCCTTTTGCAGACATTCGCTCATCATATTCATGCCATAGATAAAGACTGCCAGTCCGCCTAGCAAACCAAATGCAATCTGCATTCCTTCCATTGTTTCTCCTCCATATCACACTTCACAGTGGTAATTTCTCTGCCAACTCTTTCTCACATCATTTTCCGGAAAGCTCCTGCCAGCCGGCCAGCTCTCCTGTATAAATCCCCTTCAGCTGCTCAAGGGTGATATTGGTCAGAGGATTATCCTTATTGACAATCACCACAATATCATCATTGGCAATCAGCCGGTAATTCAAAAGCTCCTTTTCATAATCCTTCAGCTCCCGGGAAGCCATGCCGAAGTCACACTCCCCCTGCATGGTCCTGGTCAGGCCATCTGCGGAATTTGACGGCACCACGCTTATATCAGCATGAGTATTGATGCCCTCATAGGCAGCTGCCAGCTCCGACATCAAAGGTGCCACCGAGGTGGAGCCAATGATTTTCAGCTCCCCTGCCGCCTGATTGGACAGGAACCTGTCCGCCTTGGCAACAGCCCCGAAGGATTTGCCCACCAGCTCCTGACCTGCCCCGGTAACATAGGTCAGAAAATCCTGCTCCAAATCACTCAGCCTTCCGCTGTAGGCCAGATAAAAAGACCGCCGCAGAGGATAGCTCCCCTTGCCGGAGGACACATCAAAGCCATTCACCGTCAGAATTTTCACATCGGCAGCAGAGCACACCGTGCCATAGGATGCATAGCCGATAGCCGCTTTATCACCTGCCACCTGCTGGACAACTGCATCCGCATTGTCAGCTATGGCGGCATCCTCCCTGGTCAGATCTGCCCCCTTGCCTTCTCCAGCAAAGCCTGCCAGCTCCGCAAAGGTGCTCCGTGTCCCGGAGCCATCCTCCCTAGAAATCACCTTGATTTTGCCAAGCTTCTCAAGACCGTCCACCTGCTCCTGACTCAGCTGCACTCCGCTATTCCCTGCCGACGTGCCGCATCCGGCAAGGGACAAAGCAACCATCAGCAGAAGCACCGCCAGCCATAGCCTGTTCCCCATCCTCTTAATCTGCATGAAATCCCTCCTGTCATAAATATGACTTTATCATACGATTTTTATGTAAAATCTCTTTGACAGTTTTTGTTAATTTTTTGTAAAAAATAAAGTGCAGGCAATATCCTGACACCACCTGTTCATGCATCAGTTATTGCCTGCACCATATATTCACATTATCAATCCGCGTATTCCAAATCCATCACCAGGACATGGCTATGAACACCTGGGATAAGAAAAGCATTTGCGAATAAACACAAACGCCTTTCTCAAATTACGATGCAACCATATTTTCAGGATTTTCTTTTGGCCTAAAAACTGCCTCCTCCGTACTATTCCTAAGCTCTGCAAATGCCCTTTTCAGCTCATCATCCGTCATAGCATCATTGATAGATGGAATCCTATTTACTTCTCTCATAAATGACACCCCCAGACTTGCATCCTTTTAAAAACCTCTTTACAGCCTCATCATGTGAAATAACCTTTGCATCATATTCATCGTAGGCATCAGTGGCCAACTTAACTATTTTAGAATAATCAAAAATATCAGACTTCCGCAAAATATGCACTTCGGATTGATTTGTAATAACAGACATAAGACCTATTTCCCCTGCCTGTATAAAAGTGTACAGATCCGCCAAGGAAAAATTATTATTACTAGGATGATTATGTAAAAAACCCAAACCGTGCCTTTTAGCATTGATAATCATCGAATAAGAAACCGCATTATTGAATGGGCTGGCTCCTGACTCTGTACCTAAAATCCTGACAACCGCTCTTGATGATAGGTCGAATACCGAAAGAACCTCATTGCTATCATTCTGTTCCTTGGCAATCCTCAAAATCTCCATATGCTCACGTTGCAACATTTCGCTCTCAGCCAGCGACATACCCTTTACCCTAACAAGTGGAACTTTTTGTATAGCCACGTCAGTTATGTATATCTTGTGGTCTCTTTTCTTGGCTTGCTCAACGTTCATCCCTGCACCACCTTGTTTGGTATTTGTACCTGATGTCATTATACCATATTTTTCGCTATTAGCAAACTGATTTTCTTCCTAATCAATTTTTCAGCCAGTCATCGCATTTTAAGCTGGCGGATGCCATATATTGCAATGCAAGGCATCAACATGATGCGGATACCAGTTATTGCCTGCACCATATTCAC
>JAEDOE010000291.1 GCA_016302095.1 Anaerovibrio sp.
GGAACCGGCAAGGAGAAGGGCAAGCGCCATCCTACCATCGGCAACAACGTGGTGGTGGCATCAGGCGCCAAGGTGCTGGGCTCCTTTACGGTGGGAGACCATGCCAAGATAGGCGCAGGTTCCGTGGTGCTGAAAGCGGTGCCTGCCTATGCCACTGTTGTGGGCATCCCCGGCCGGGTGGTGGTCATGCACGGCAAAAGGGTAGGCGAGCCTGTCTATACCGATGAGATGATGAAGCTTCTGGACACTGACATTGATTCGGCAGAGATGGTGGAGGAACAGGATGTGGATCTCAATCATGATGAGCTGCCGGACCCTGTCCGTGACCTGATGCTGGAAATGTCCCAGCGGCTGGAAACGATGGAGAAGCGTGTGAAGGAATTGGAGCAGGAGCTACAGAAAAAGGAGTTAGAGGATAAAAATGCTTAAAGTCTACAATACCATGACAAGGAAAAAAGAAGAATTTGTGCCTCAGGAGCCGGGCAAGGTGGGCATGTATGTCTGCGGCGTCACCCCCTACAACCATCCCCATATCGGCAACGCCCGTCCTTTTGTAACCTGGGATGTCATCAAGCGTTATTTCAGGAAGCGGGGCTTTGAGGTAAAGCACATCCAGAATTTTACCGACATGGATGACAAGATTATCAAGGCCGCCAATACAGAGGGCGTCAGCTGGCAGGTCATCACCGACCGCTACATCAAGGGATATTTTGAGGCCATGGACAAGCTGAATGTGCAGCATGCGGACCTTTACCCGAAAGTAACCGAGCACATGCAGGATATCATTGACATGGTGCAGAGGCTGATTGACCGGGGCTATGCCTATGAGCTGGAGGGGGATGTTTACTTCAGCGTGGAGAAATTCCCTGAGTACGGCAAGCTCAGCGGCCGCAAGCTGGAGGACATGCAGGCAGGTGCCCGGGTTGAGGTGGACACCAGGAAGCACAATCCGATGGATTTTGCCCTGTGGAAGTCTGCCAAGCCGGGTGAGCCATCCTGGGAAAGCCCATGGGGGCAGGGACGTCCGGGCTGGCACATCGAGTGCTCCACCATGTCCCTGAAATACCTGGGGGAGACCTTTGACTTCCACGGCGGCGGCAGCGATCTGATTTTCCCTCATCACGAGAATGAGATTGCCCAGTCCCAGTGCTGCTGCGGCGATTATCACAGCTTTGCCCAGTACTGGCTCCATAACGGCTTCATCACCATTGACAATGAGAAGATGAGCAAGTCCCTGAACAACTTCATCACAGTGCCGGACATCTTGAAGCTGTATCCAGGCGAGGTGGTGCGCTTCTTTATCCTGCGCACCCACTACAGGAGCCCGCTGGATTTCAGCGAGGAGCGCATCAAGGAGGCGCAGGCAGGCCTGGTGCGCCTGCGCACTGCCTATGATAATGGCATGGCATTGCTGGAGAAAGACGGTGCTGCCGGGGCTGATACCTTGCTGGCGGAGACGGCTGACAAGGCACTGGCTGACTTCTACGAGGCAATGGATGATGACTTCAACACCGCCCTTGCCATCGGCTACATGTTTACCCTGGCAAAGGAAATCAACACCTATGTCAACAGCGTGGTGAACAAGGGGGCAGCCTTTGACAAGGTGAATTTTGGCAGGCTGATGGATGTGTACAGCGAGATGGCTGAGGTCATCGGCATCTTCGAGGGCAGCCTTGAGATGCCGGAGGCGGAGGATGCCAATGGCATTTCTGCGGAGGAAATCGAGGCACTGATTGCGGAGCGTGCCGAGGCCAAGAAGGCAAAGAACTGGGCCAGGGCGGACGAAATCCGTGACAGCCTGAAGGCTCAGGGGATTATCCTGGAGGATTCGGCGGCAGGCACCAAGTGGAAGAAGGCGTGAGGCAGCAGCGTTATGACTTTTGAGCATTTCCGGAAGCTGGTAGATATGATGTTTGTGCCGGATGGGGCAGGCGGGGCGCTGCAGCGGTATCAGGAGGTCAATCCCCGCAGCCTGCACCCTCTGGTGCTGGCATATATAGGTGATGCCTACTTTCATCTCTTTGTGCGGGGGCGGCTCCTGTCCTACGAGCAGAACAAGGTGCAGGTGCTGAACCAGTTCAGTGCCCAGATGGTGTCGGCTGTGTGGCAGGACAAGGCTTATCACGCCCTGGAGCCCATGCTGACGGAGGAAGAAATCGCCGTCTACAAGCGGGGCCGCAACTGCAAGAGCCGCGTGTCAAAGAGCGCATCAGTGGCCCAGTACCATTCCAGCACCGGCTTTGAAGCACTGCTTGGCACCCTGTATTTGCAGGAGGACAATGACCGCCTGTATGAGATTGCCGAGGCGGCCTTTCAGGTGATATCCAAGGCCATGATGGAAGAAGTGGCGGCAGGGCAGAAGCAGCCTTAATAGCATTTTATCTTAATGTGGCAGAAGACTCCCTGCCTCTATAGGCGGGAGATGAATGC
>JAEDOE010000292.1 GCA_016302095.1 Anaerovibrio sp.
ACTGTTCTTTGTCTGAGCCGTCATTGGTAAACTCCACGGAAAGCTGGGCTGAAATTAGCCTAGCTGCGTAGAAAACACCGCGGTTCAGGAGACTGTAGCCTGGATTGCCCTTTTGCTGGGCTTCCACGTTGATGATGATTTTACGGCTGCTGCCATCGGGCAGGATGATGGAAAAGCGGATGTCGTAGATGATACGGCCTTCGTAGGGGATTTTGTCTTCCAGTTCGTCATTGATGATTTTCTTGTTGGTAAGCCCAGGTTCTACGAATACCTTGCCGATTTGTATGGAGTTTTTGTCGATGCACTTTTCAATTACTGGTAGCTGATAGTATTGTAGCTCTGTGACAACGGGCTTGATAATGCGTGCCAGGATGGGAATATTGACAAGGATGCGTCTTACGCTCTTGTCATAACGTATGTCCAGGTTTTCCATATCAATGTCTTTTGCTAAAACAGTTTTGGTAACAGGCAAGCTGATTCCCCCTTCATTATACCACAAATTATCATTAGATGAATACAGGCACATATTTAGGTTGGTTGCGAAAGTTTTTCTATGCTGATTTTACCATGCTGTCATGGAGAATGATATAGGACGAATAATGGTTTTAGTTTTTGGGTCCTATAATAATATAGGAATAATATAAAAAGTCAAAAATACATATGAGCATAGGTATATTGTCGCAATGGCATTATTATGCAAAGGAAATAATCTATGAAGAAAAGTATTTCTAAAAACTATATATACAATCTGAGCTATCAGCTTCTGACCTTGGTAACGCCTTTCATTACCACGCCATATATTTCCCGGGTGCTGGGGCCTGACGGGGTAGGGACGTACAGCTATACTACGTCCATCGTGGCGTATTTTATTTTGCTGGCTTCCCTGGGCATCGCCAATTACGCCCAGCGGGAAATAGCCTATCATCAGGATGAGGTGCAGGCTCAGAGCAGGATTTTTTATGAGGTTGTGGGCATCAGGGCAATCACTGTGGGCATCAGCCTTCTCAGCTATTATCTCATCATTTCCCATTGTGATGTGGAAGACCAGGTTATTTACTGGGTGCAGGCCATCAATATAATTGTTGTCCTGTTTGATATAAGCTGGTTTTTTCAGGGGCTGGAGGAATTTGGCAAGATTGTCCTGCGCAATTTTGTGGTGCGCATCCTGAATATTGCCGGGATTTTCCTGCTGATACATGATGCCTCCGACCTGTTGCTGTATATCGGCATGATGGCTGCCATGAATCTGCTTGGTGCCGTATCGATTTGGTTTTACCTGCCCAGGTATCTGGTGCGGGTGGCAAGGGCGGAAATCAACCCTTTTAGGAATTTTCTGGTTATCATCCAGCTGTTTTTGCCACAGATTGCCATTCAGATTTATACGGTCTTTGATAAGACAATGATTGGCATCCTGACCGGCTCGGCCTTTGAAAATGGCTACTATGAGCAGGCGGAAAAGATTGTCAAAATAGGGCTGATGCTGGTGACATCACTGGGGCCGGTTATGTTGCCACGCATTGCGTCAGCGTATGCCCACAATAATACAGAGTCTATCCATCGCTATATCATGCGGTCTTATCGTTTTGTCTGGATGATTGGCCTGCCGATGATGTTTGCCATGATTGGGCTGATTGATACGGCTGTGCCGTGGTTTTTTGGCCCAGGCTATGATAAAGTAGGACTGCTGGTCAAGGTATTCAGTGTTTTGCTTTTGGCCATAGGCATCAGCAATGTGACCGGGATTCAGTATCTGCTGGCAGTGAACAGGCAAAATGCCCTTACTGTTTCGGTTACTGCCGGAGCACTGGTGAATTTTGCCCTGAATCTGGTGCTGATTCCGCTGTTCATGTCCCTGGGGGCGGCAATAGCTTCGATTACGGCGGAAATCTGTGTCACGGCGGTGCAGTTCTGGTTTGTGCGGCGCGTATTTGATGTTTCTGAGATACTGCTGCTGGGAAGGAAATATTTGCTGGGAGGCATGGGCATGCTGCTGGTAATTATGCTGCTTGACAATGCCCTGCAGCCGGAGGCCTGTATCCTGACTACCGCGGTGCTGGGACTGAGCGGCGTGGCAGTATATAGCCTGTTTTTGCTGTGCACCAGGGATGAATTGTTTATGTGGGGCATCGGCAAGGCCAGGGAGAAAATTTTGCAGCGTTTTGGCTGATGTGATGCTGACTAGCTGCAAGGCTGATATGTGCTGATGTTATGCAGTAGCAACATGTATTGCTGGTATGTGCTGATGGCAGGTACTGTTTTTGTGATAGTGATTTGATTTTACGACTGATATATGGGAGGAATTTTCTATGTATGATTATCTGGTTGTGGGCAGCGGCCTTTTCGGGGCTGTTTTTGCCCATGAGGCGAAAAGGGCAGGGAAGTCGGTGCTGGTGGTGGATAAAAGGCCGCATATTGCCGGTAATG
>JAEDOE010000293.1 GCA_016302095.1 Anaerovibrio sp.
GCCCAGCGGGTGGTGCGCTCCGTGGAGGCCTTGGTATAGGCATAATCAGCAGGATAGGGAATGCACTCGTCAAAAGCCATGACAATATCCGAGCCGATATCCATCTGCACCTGCATGGAAACCTCCGGGGAAAGGAACTTCCTGGAGCCGTCAATATGGGAGCGGAAAGTTACCCCCTCCTCGGTAATCTTGCGCAGATCCCCCAGGCTGAACACCTGGAAGCCGCCGCTATCCGTAAGGATGGCACCGTCCCACTTCATAAACTTGTGCAGCCCCCCTGCCTCCTTCACCAGCTGGGAGCCGGGACGCAAAAACAGATGATAGGTGTTGCTGAGCACAATCCCTGCCCCCAGCTCCTTCAATTCCTCTGGTGATACGCCCTTCACGGAGCCCTGCGTTCCCACCGGCATAAAAATCGGCGTGGGAAAGCTGCCATGAGGTGTATGGATAATACCGGCTCTTGCCCCGGTTGCCTCATCCTGCTTAATCAATTCATAAGTTATTGCAGGCAAGCTATCGCCTCTCTTTCCAAACTTTTAATCTTTTTATCGATTGCAAAAACCTTTAACCGCTCCATAATATCACAAATATCATTTTCTTTCAATACAGGCGGCACAGGCTGTACATGTCAATAGCAGAACTGCTGGGCATCCAGCGCCTCGGATTCCAGCACCTGAACCTCCAGCTGCCCGCCCTGCATGATTCCCCCCGTGCCCGGGCGGATGCGGTTCACGAAGCCTGCCTCATCCAGCCGCGCCATAATCCTGTCAGCTTCATTTTTATCCTTTGCCACAAAAATCGAAACCCACACGCTAAAAAACCTCCCAAGAAAAAGAACCTGCCTACCTGCATATCTGATTATCTGCTTTTCAGGCTGTCCGCTCCCAAAAGCTTCCTTATCTCAGCCTCAGCCTCTGCCGAGCCATCCAGCCAGTAGCGCTTTTCATTTTTTATCAGCTTTTTGGAGCCATAAAAATACATATAAACAACCCGGCTGCCCTGATGCTGCTGGAAAATCCGCCGCAGGCTGTCAAAAATCTCCGGTTTCTCCTGCTCCGGCCTCAGGGCAATATAATACTCAGGCTGATAATCCTCCAGGCTGATGATATCCTCGGCAATCAGCTGGATTTTGTCCCGCTCATCATCGCTGAAATCCACCTTGCCCAAAACCACAATCCGCCTGTCCTGCTCCGACAGGTTAATCCTGCTGTAAAACACCTTGGGGAACACCACCACCCGGATGGTGTTGGTATAATCCTCCAGCCGCAGGAAGCACATCATGTCACCCTTCTTGGTGGTGCGGCGGATGCACTCCACCACGATGCCTCCCAGCCTGACCTTGCTGCCGTCCGGCACCTGACCGCTCATTACCTTGGACACAGGCGTCAGCCCTGCCAGCTTGGCCTGATATTTGTCCAGAGGATGCCCCGTAATATAAAAGCCGGTAATTTCCTTCTCCCAGCCAATCATCACCTCGGGCTCCGCCTCCGGTATATCGGGCAGCTTGATTTCAGCCACCTGCCGTACCTCCTCCGCATCAAAGAGCCCCATCTGGCCGTTTGCCCTGTCCCTCTGCACCGCGGCAGCCGCCTCGGACACGCTGGGGAACACTGCCAAGAGCTGGGCACGCTTCGCCCCCAGGGAATCAAAGCAGCCGCAGCGGATAAAGTTCTCCACCGACCGCTTGTTGACCGCATGAAAGTCCACCCGGGAGCAGAAATCCATCAGGGACAGGAAGCTGCCCCCCTTCTCCCTCTCCGCCATCATGACAGAAAGTGCCGCCTCACCTACGTTCTTGATAGCTGCCAGCCCGAAGCGGATAGCCCCCTTGTCCACGCTGAAATTCACCTGGCTGGCGTTGATATCCGGGGGCAGGATTTTAATCCCCATGCGCTTGCACTGCTCTATGTACTGGCTTACCTTGTCCGTATTGTCCATGACGCTGGTGAGCATGGCCGCCATGAAATCTGCCGGGTAGTTGGCCTTCAGGTAGGCGGTCTGCCATGCCACCCAGGCATAGGCGGCACTGTGGGACTTGTTGAAGCCGTAGTCCGCAAAATGCTCCAGGAGCTCAAAGATGCGCTCCGCCAGGCTATCATCAATGCCCTTCTGCCTGGTGCCCTGCAAAAAATTCTCCTTCTGTGCCATCAGGATGGCCGCCTTTTTCTTGCCCATGGCACGGCGCAGAAGATCCGCCTGTCCCAGGCTGAACCCTGCCAGCACCTGCACAATCTGCATAACCTGCTCCTGGTACAGCACCACCCCGAAGGTCTCACGCAAAATCGGCTCCAGCAGGGGATGCAGGTACTCCACCTTCTTTACCCCGTGCCTGCCGTCAATAAAGTCATCCACCATGCCGCTGCCCAGAGGCCCCGGTCGGTAGAGTGCCACCAGGGGAATCAGGTCCGTAAAGCCCTCC
>JAEDOE010000016.1 GCA_016302095.1 Anaerovibrio sp.
TCGTTGTTGGAAACCTTGCTCTTGAGGATTTTTTCTTTGTCAATCAGGAAAGCGTTAATCTGGATGGAGGCACGGGATTTTTCGCCGGACTCCATGAGGGTGATGGCAAAATGCTTTTCCACTACCGGGTCCTTGACAATCAGCACCAGCACCTTGTCAACGCCAAGGTATTCCGGCATGGCCAGCAGGTCATCCTTGGTTGGCTGCTGTTCCTCCAGGAAGCCCTTGTCCAGCCAGTATTCCTGATATTTGCTCTGAATGTCGGCACCCATGGCAATCTGGCTGGCGTGAGGATTGTTCTTTAAAAACTGATTTTCAATCATGGTGAAATACTGGGTGGACTTGAAGTCATTGCTGCCCATCAGAAGGATGGCTACCTTGTCCTTGCCGTTGCTGCCCTGGCTGGTGGCTGCACTGCACACCCCTGCCAGCAGCATGATGCTCATGGTAAGTGCGGAGATAAAAACTAATAGCTTCTTCATGTTCATTCCTCATTTCTCATTTCTCATTTTGTTTTTGCCTTGCCGATATTTATATTCGACAAATTTTGTGAATTTCCTGCTTTTTGGCTTGCTGCAAAGGAGATTTTCGCATCAATTTGCCTCACTTTCTGTATCTTATACGCAAAAAGGCGGTGATGATTACAGACGGCAAGAAGGAATTTTTGCGAATTTGCGAATTTACGAATTTATGGCGTTTATGGTGGATATGGACATTTCCGACTTTTTTTGTTAAAATTAAGAGTCAATAAATGAGTGAAATCTATGGAAAAATATTAAAAGGATGATAGAAAAGGTGTCAGAAAACAAAAAATATGTAAAATTTTTAACCTATGGCTGTCAGATGAATTTCAGCGATGCGGAGCGCATGGAGGGCGAACTGGCAAGGATTGGCTATGAACCTACGGAGAGCATGGAGCAGGCTGACCTCATCATGATTAATACCTGCTGCGTGCGGGAGACGGCAGAGGACAAGGTGTATGGCAAGATTGGCGAAATCAAGGGCTTGAAGCGGAAAAATCCTGATTTGCTGCTGGGCATCACCGGCTGCATGGCTCAGAAGGAAGGGGAAAAGCTCATTAAGAGGGCGCCTCATATTGATTTTGTGCTGGGCACCAACAAGATTCACGAGGTTGTCAGCACCGTGCAGAAGCTGGAGGCTGCCAGCGTCAAGCATGTGGTGGACACGGAAATCAGGGAAAGCGAAATGCCGGAAGATGTGGCAATCCACAGGAAGACTGCCCTGTCAGCCTGGATTCCCATCATGTACGGCTGCAACAATTTCTGCACCTACTGCATCGTACCTTATGTAAGGGGCAGGGAGCGGAGCCGCCTGCCGGAGGATATCGTGAAAGAGGTACAGGAAGCGGCAGCCCAGGGCTTCCGGGAGATTACCTTGCTTGGGCAGAATGTGAACTCCTACGGCAAGGACCACGGCAAGGCCAGCTTTGCGGAGCTTCTGGCTATGGTGGACAAGGTGGAGGGCATAGAAAGGATTCGCTATATGACCTCCCATCCCAAGGATTTGAGCGATGAGGTGATTGAGGTCATCAAGAACAGCCGCCATATCTGCAAGCATTTCCATCTGCCTGTGCAGTACGGCAGCAACAGGATTCTCAAGGCCATGAACCGGGTATATACGGTGGAGGGCTATCGGGAGCTGGTGAGGAAAATCAGGGCGGCTGTGCCGGAGGCCAGCCTGACTACAGACCTGATTGTAGGCTTTCCGGGGGAAACCGAGGAGGATTTCCAGCAGCTGATGGAGTTTTTGGCTGAGATACGCTATGACCAGGCATATACCTTTATTTACTCCAGGCGTTCCGGCACCCCGGCGGCGGAGATGGAAAATCAGGTGGATGACCGCTGCAAGCATGAGCGGCTGAACAGGCTGATGGAGCTGCAGAACAGCATCAGCCTGAAAATCAACCAGCAGCTGGTTGGCAGAACAGTGGAGGTTATGGTGGAAGGGCCTAGCCAGACGGATGATACGGTCTGGACGGGGCGTACCGATACCAACAAGATTGTGCTCTGGAAGCACTCTGGCAGCGAAAAGCCGGGGGATTTGGTGCAGGTGAAGATACACACCGCCCAGACCTGGCTGCTTAAAGGCGAACTAGATTAAGGGAGATTGGCATTAATTAAAGGAGATTGGCACTAATGGAACTTACCCCGATGCAGCAGCAGTATATGGAAATCAAAGAGGCTCATCCCAAGGAGATTTTGTTTTTTCGCCTGGGGGATTTTTATGAGATGTTCTTTAAGGATGCGGAGATTGTGTCCAAGGAACTGGGGCTTACTTTGACCAGCCGCAGCGGGGATGTGGCAAAAAATCCCATGTGCGGCATCCCTTATCATGCCGTGGACAGCTATCTGGGCAAGCTGGTGACCAAGGGCTACCGGGTGGCTATTGCCGAGCAGATTGGTGACCCCAAGGCCAAGGGGCTGACCAAGCGTGAGGTGGTAAAGGTGGTCACCCCCGGCACCATCCTGGAGGAAAGCGTGCTGAAATCTGCCCAGAACAATTATATTGCCCTGGTGTATGAACAGGAGAGCCAGCTGGTGCTGGCAGGAGCGGATATTTCCACCGGCGAGTGCTTTTACTGCATCTACAAGGGGGCCGACCGCCAGCAGGGGCTGTACGATGAGCTGTACCGCATCATGATGCCGGAGCTTCTGGTGCTGGGGGAGCTGTCCTGCCGTCAGGAGCTGGAGGAGTTTGTCTCCCTCAGGATGGCAAGCTGCCTCTTTACGGATATTGAGGCGCCGGTAAAGAATGTGCAGGACCTTCTGGTGCAGCATTTTGACATCAACAACCGCCCGGCAGAGCCCCTGGCGGCGGTGGCGGTGGCTACCCTGCTGGGGTATCTCCATGACACGGTGCGGACGGATTTAACCCACCTTTCCCAGCTGACCAGGCTGGATTATTCGGAAAATCTGGTGGTAGATACCTGCACCCTGCGCAACCTGGAGATTACCAGGAACCTCCGGGACGGCGGCAAGAAGGATACCCTGCTGGATGTGCTGGATTTTACCCATACAGCCATGGGGACAAGGCTCCTGAAGAAGTGGCTGGAATATCCCCTGATGAATATTGGCAAAATCAATCAGCGGCTGGACAGCGTGGAGGAGCTGGCAGGGGATTTTCTCATGCGGCAGCAGCTGCAGGCAGCCTGCAAGAGCATCTATGATTTTGAGCGGCTTTTAACCCGCATTGAGGTGGGCAGTGCTAATGCCAGGGATTTGGCGGCGCTGCGTACCTCTTTTATGGCGCTGCCGGATATTCATGCCGCCCTGGCCGGGGCGAAGTCAAGGCTTTTGCAGAAGTGCCGGGAGGGTATCCATCTCTATGAGGATTTTGTGGATTTGCTGCAGCGTGCCATCGTGGATGAGCCGGGGCTGACCATCCGTGACGGGGGGATTATCCGTGACGGCTACAATGAGGAGCTGGACCAGTACCGGCTGATTTCCCGTGACAGCAGGCAGCTTTTGCAGCAGATGGAGGAGCAGGAGAAGGAAAAGACCGGCATCCGCTTCTTGAAAATCGGCTACAACAAGGTTTTCGGCTATTATATCGAGGTGCGTAACAGCGGTGCGGACAAGGTGCCGCCTCATTATGTCCGCAAGCAGACTCTTGCCAATGCAGAGCGGTATATCACAGAGGAATTGAAGGAGTTTGAGACGAAAATCCTGGGGGCACAGGAGAAGATTGTTTCTATTGAGTACAACCTCTTTGTGGAAATCCGGGATGCCATCAAGGAAAAGCTGGGGGATATTCAGGCTACGGCACGGGAGATTGCCCGGCTGGATGTGCTGACGGGGCTGGCGGAGGCGGCAGCCAGCTACAACTATGTGCGGCCGCGGCTGGCCAATAACGGCCAGCTCGACATCAAAGACGGCAGGCATCCTCTGGTGGAGAGGATTCTCCAGCGGGATTTGTTTGTGCCCAACGACACCCGGCTGAACCATGAGGACTGCGAGATTATGCTGATTACCGGGCCAAATATGGCAGGCAAGTCCACCTATATGCGGCAGACGGCGCTTCTGGTGCTGATGGCGCAGATTGGCAGCTTTATCCCCGCCCGGGAAGCGGTGATTGCGCCGGTGGACAGGATTTTTACCCGTATCGGTGCCAGTGATGATCTGGTCAGCGGCCAGAGCACCTTTATGGTGGAGATGAACGAGGTGGCGCAGATTTTGAAGTATGCCACCAGTGACAGCCTGGTGATTCTGGATGAGATAGGCAGGGGAACCAGCACCTTTGACGGCATGAGCATTGCCCGGGCGGTGATAGAGCACATCAGGGAAAAGGTGCATGCCAAGACCTTGTTTGCCACCCACTACCATGAGCTGACGGATTTGGAGGATGACAAAATCAGGAATTTCTGTATTGCTGTCAAGGAAAAGGGCAGGGATATTACCTTCTTGCGGCGGATTATTGCCGGGGCGGCGGATAAGTCCTACGGCATCCATGTGGCAAGGCTGGCAGGCCTGCCCAAGGCTGTGACAGGCAGGGCGGAAAAGATTCTGGCAACCCTGGAAAAAGGGGAAGCTGTACCTGATGTGAGAGCTGCAAGAGATATGGGAGCAGGTAGTGCTGATAATGTTAAGCCTGCAAAAACTGTTAAGCCTGTTAAGGAAAGTGCCAATATGGGCTCCCTGTTTGCCAGCAGCCTCAGTGATGATTTGCTGAAGCTGGATGTGATGACCATGACGCCTCTGGAGGCAATGAACGAGCTGTACCGCTTGCAGCAGCAGGCGAAGAAGGAGGCTGGCCTGGGATGAGCTTTGTGCATGTGCTGGATGACAATACCATTAACAAGATTGCTGCTGGTGAGGTGGTGGAGCGTCCGGCTTCCGTTATCAAGGAGCTGGTGGAAAATGCCATTGATGCCCATGCTGACCGCATCCAGGTGGAGATTGCCGCCGGCGGCACCAGCTTTATGCGGGTGTCGGACAACGGCATAGGCATGAGCCGTCAGGATGCGGAGCTGGCTATCCTCCGCCATGCCACCAGCAAGATTGTGAAGGTGGATGATCTGCTGACTATCGGCACCCTGGGCTTTAGGGGAGAGGCTCTGCCCAGCATTGCTTCTGTGTCACGCTTTACCCTGACTACCCGTCAGGCAGGTGACGAGCTGGGGACGGAGATTAAAATCAGCGGCGGCAGCCTGCCGGAGGTTGGGGAAACAGGCTGCGGCATTGGCACTACTATCCGGGTGGAGGATTTGTTTTTCAATACCCCTGCTAGGAAAAAGTTTTTGAAGACAAATAATACAGAGGGCGGCAAAATCAATGAGTTTATTGTCAAGCTGGCGATTTCCAATCCGCAGATTGCCTTTAAGCTGATCAATAACAATAAGGTGGCTGTGTCTACTCCGGGCAATGGTGATTTGAAGGATACCCTGCAAAGCATTTATGGCGGTACGGTGGGGAGCGCATTGCTGCCGCTGGAATTTGAGGACGAGGATATAAGGCTTTCAGGCTTTGTGACCAAGCCGTCAGCTATCAGGAGCAGCCGCAGCTGGCAGACCTTTATTGTCAACGGCAGGATTATTGCCAATCGCGCTATTGCCAAGGCCATTGATAATGCTTATCATGCCCTGATACCCAAGACCGGCTATCCGCTGGTGGCACTGAATATTCAGGTGCCTCAGAATACTATTGATGTAAATGTGCATCCCCAGAAAAGCGAGATGAAGTTTGAGGATGAGGGCAGGGTGTTCAAGGCTGTCTACAAGGCTGTGCTGGATGCCATCAGGCCGAAGGATGAGGTGCGGCAGCTGGGCAAGCTGGGGAATATGGCTGCCGGGGTGGAGCAGGCGGAGATAGACAGGCATGTGGCTCATGGGATGCAGGATTTGCATGATATGAGTCCGGCAGCTGGGAAGCTGTATATGGAAAACTTGCTGGCGGCAAAGGATGTGGAACGTGCTTCGGCATCTCCTGCCCGTTATGTGCCTGTGTATGAGGAACGGAGGCAGGCGGCTATGCAGTGGCGTGAGGCGGCAGCCAGGATGGATGTGCCTAAGCCTGCTGAGACTGAGTCTGAAAATGTGCCTGAAACGGTGCCTGAGCTGGTATCTGTGCCTGTGCCTGAGATGATGTCTGTCCCTGAGGCTGTGCCTGAGACTATGCCTGTGGAAAATGACAGGGAACAATCCTGCCGGATGGTGCCTATCGGGCAGGTGGACAATACATATATTATTGCCCAGGATGCAGATGGGCTGTATATTGTGGATCAGCACGCAGCCCATGAGCGAATTTTGTTTGACAGGTTTTCGGCACGGGCAGGGGAGATTCCGGTACAGCAGCTGTTGGTGCATCTGATGCTGGATTTCAGCAGCCATGAAGCGGAGATTATTGAGGATAATCTGGCTATGCTGAAGGAGCTGGGCTTCGGGATGGAGCCCTCGGGGCCGAAGCAGTTCCGGCTGACGGAAGTGCCTGCGGATGTGCCCTCCGGGGAAGCGGAGGATTTTATCCGGGAAATACTGGCATCCCTGGAGGAGCTGCACAAGCCATCGGCAGCGGAACTTCGTCAGGCAGCTATTGCCACCGCTTCCTGCAAGGCAGCCATCAAGGCCGGGTTCAAGCTGAATTTCCGGCAGATGGAGATTTTGCTGGCCGAGCTCAATGATACGGCAATGCCTTATACCTGCCCTCATGGACGGCCGACAATTATTAAATTCAGCACCGATGAGCTGGCGAAGATGTTTAAGAGGACAGGATTTTGAATATGGTGGTGAAGTTTTGTGGTTGCAATAGTGACTACAGATAGAAAATGTCATAAGGAGAGCCTTGAGCTGGCGGCTGAGATGGCAGCAAAGCTGGGGCTGCAGCAGGTGCCACGGCAGAAGGAGTCAGTGGCGGAGCTGATGGAACGCTATCAGGCTGATGCGGTGCTGGTAGCCTTGCAGAAGGAGCTGCGGCTGCATACGGAGGCAGGGGAGCTGTTCTTTCATCCCAATATGTCCCAGCTGCGGCTGAAAAATCTGCGGCTAGGAGAAAAAGACCACATGACTGAGGCAATGGGGTTGCAGGAAGGCATGTCTGTGCTGGACTGTACCCTGGGCTTTGGAGCGGATGCTATCGTGGCAAGCTTTGGCGTCGGGGAGAGCGGCAGCGTCACCGGCCTTGAGGTCAGTCCCTTGATTGCGGCGGTGACAGGCTACGGCTTGCAGCATTTCCTGCCGGGCAACTATCCCCTGTATGCTGCCATGCGGCGCATCAAGGTGGTCAATGAGGATTATTTGGACTATCTTCGCCAGCAGCCGGATAACTCCGTGGATGTGGTGTATTTTGATCCCATGTTCAGAAAGCCACTGACTGCCAGCAGCAGCATTTCCCCCTTGCGTGGCGTGGCTGACCATCGTCCTTTGTCCGAGGAGGCTGTGACCGAGGCATGCCGTGTGGCAAGGCTGCGGGTTGTCATGAAGGAAGCCAGCGGCAGCGGCGAATTTGCCCGGCTGGGCTTTCGTAGGCTGGTGGGCGGAAAGTATTCCAAGGTGCATTATGGCGTAATTGAACGGTGACCATATTTTTCATATGGATGATAGGAAAGTATGGGAGTATGTGCAGCAGTTTGTGGAGTTTTATAGTTTAATAATGCAGGCATAAAAAGATGCTGCCGCACTGGGAAATCAGCTGCGACAGCATCTTTTATTTCATATCATATTTTCCTGCAAACAGCTATGCAGCAGGATCAGAAGCCAGATACCATACCCCCGATATTAGAGACGGCCATTCTTCTCGAAGAAGTCCAGGGCAACCTGTGGGAACAGGGCATAGGAGAGTACATCCTCCTCTGGGATTTCATCGATCATCTTGGCAATCTGGGTATCACGAACCTGCTCATAGATGCCTGCATCTACGCTGGCAAGGTTAGCCTTGATAGGGGCAAGCTTCTTGTCAACCTTCTTGGCAGCCAGCTCCTTGCGGAAGTCGGCCATCTTAGGCTCCTTGGCATCGGCAACAGCGCAGTCGGTGATCATTTCCTCAGGCTTAATCTTCATAGCAGCCAGAACCTCAGGCTTAACAGGCTTCGGAGTCTTGCCGAACTTGCCGCGGGCCAGGTCGCGAACCTCGTTCGGAACCATGCTGTAGCGAGGCTGGCCGTTAGCCTGCATGATTACGTTCATGGTAGCCATGGTACCAACAATCTGGGAGGAAGGGGTTACCAGTGGAGGGAAGCCCAGGTCCTCACGCACGCGAGGCATCTCATCCAAAAGCTCCTGATACTTGTCAGCAGCGCCCATTTCCTTCAGCTGGTTCACCATGTTGGAGAGCATGCCGCCAGGAATCTGGAAGTCCAGAACCTTCGGATTTACATCGAAGTAGCCAGGCAGGTTGAACTCCTTCATGATTTCCTTCTTTACCTTCAGGAAGTGCTTGGCGATAGGGTCCATTGCCTGACGGTCAAGACCGGTATCGCGAGGCAGGCCCTCCAGGGTAGCAACGATGGTCTCGGTACATGGCTGGGAAGTATCGTTTGCCAGTGGGGACAGAGCGCAGTCGATAATGTCAACGCCTGCCTCAATAGCCTTCAGATAGGTCATGGAACCAAAGCCGGAAGTATAGTGGGTATGCAGCTCGATTGGCAGGCCAACCTGCTCCTTCAGCTTCTTTACCAGGTCCTCAGCTACATAAGGCTTCAGCAAACCGGACATATCCTTGATGCAGATGGAATGCACGCCCATTTCCTTCAGCTTGATAGCCAGGTCAACGAAGGTCTGGTTGGTGTGGAACGGGCTGATGGTATAAACGAGACAGCCCTGTACATGAGGCTTCTCCTTTGCTTCCAAGGCTGCAGCAATAGCAGTCTTCAGGTTGGTAACGTCGTTCAGTGCATCGAAGATACGGAACACGCCTACGCCGTGCTCGGAAGCCTTTCTTACGAAAGCACGAACTACATCGTCGGAATAATGGTTGTAGCCCAGCAGATTCTGGCCGCGGAGCAGCATCTGAATCGGGGTGTTCAGGTTTGCCTTGAGGGTATCAAGACGCTCCCATGGATCCTCGTTCAGGAAACGGAGGCAGGAATCATAGGTAGCACCGCCCCAGGCTTCCAATGCGTTGTAACCGATCTTGTCCAAAGCGGACAGCATAGGAAGCATCTGCTCTGTACGCATGCGAGTTGCCAGCAGGGACTGATGAGCATCACGCAGTACGGTCTCGGTAATTTTTACAGGACCAAAATTTGTTGCACTAGTGGACATATAAAACATCTCCTTAATATAAAAATTTACTTAGTTAATAACCCCCGAAAAAACTCCTATATTACCCCTAACATTCTCTATAAACAGTATAAAGTTTTTGTTTTTTCTTGTCAATAAAAACTATAAATATGGCTTATTTTTTCATAATTTGTATAACAAATTTATAAGATACGAGAACAAAATTTCAATTGTGGCAAAATTTGTATGTTTTATCGCTTCTTATTGATGAAAAATAAGTTGGTATTAGTTAGTTAAGTTTACTATCGGGTAAGGCATCGACAATTTCTACCCTGTCTAATATATTCTTCATATTTTCCCGAAATCCTGCTAAATATTTTTTTCTTAATTGATTTTGACGGATTTTTTCTTCGTCAGTCAGCCCCATTGACCTTTGTTTTCTTGCAAGGGCATTAATTTCGTCAATAAGTTCTTTTGTAATCATAGGATTCTCCTTTTAGTACCCGGGCTGGTGCCGGGGTCTCATATTTTGTCATAAATGATAATTATATTATAGCCTAAATATCATCAGGATACAAATTCTAGTTGAATTTACCATGGAATGATGGTAGAATGTGTGTCATGGGAGCTTGCGGCAGCAGGCTGAGAGTAGGTTTAGCACCTAGACCGGGAACCTGATGTGGGTAATGCCAACGTAGGGAATGTGATGCACTGGGGTGGTATGCCTGCAGCTTGTGATGGTGAGCTACAGCATACCATTTTTTGTTTGCGGCTGAATGGCATGGAAGCTGATGAGATGATGCCTGATGAATGGCATTGAATGATTGCATTGCGGCCAAACAGCGGAGCAGGAAGTATAGTATAGTAAGGAAAGGAAGTAAAGTGATGGCAAGAGAGTACAAGACTCAGATGGAGGCGGCCCGCAAGGGGATTGTCACGCCGGAGATAGAGAAGGTGGCAGCCAAGGAGCGCATGACCGTGGAGGAGCTGATGCCCCTGGTGGCATGCGGCAAGGTGGCGATTCCTGCCAACGTAAACCACAAGTGCCTGGAGCCGGAGGGCGTGGGCTCTATGCTGAGGACGAAAATCAATGTGAACCTGGGGGTTTCCCGGGACTGCAAGGATTATGACGTGGAAATGCAGAAGGTTATGTCTGCCATTGACCTGGGGGCAGAGGCGATTATGGATTTGTCCAGCCACGGCAACACCCAGCCTTTCCGCCAGAAGCTCACCAGCGAGTGTCCTGCCATGATTGGCACGGTGCCGGTGTATGACAGCGTTATTCACTATCAGAGGGATTTGGATACCCTGACTGCAAAGGATTTCATTGATGTGGTGCGCCTCCATGCCCAGGACGGCGTGGATTTCGTTACCCTCCATTGCGGCATTACCAGAAAGACCATTGAGCAGATCAAGAAGCACAAGCGGAAGATGAACATCGTCTCCCGGGGCGGCTCTTTGGTTTTTGCCTGGATGTCTATGACCGGCAACGAAAATCCTTTCTATGAATATTATGATGAGATTCTTGATATCTGCCGTGAGTACGATGTGACCGTATCTCTCGGCGATGCCTGCCGTCCGGGCTGCCTGGCGGATGCTACCGATGTGTGCCAGATTGAGGAGCTGGTGCGCCTGGGGGAGCTGACCAAGCGTGCCTGGGCAAAGGATGTGCAGGTGATGGTAGAGGGGCCTGGCCATGTGCCGATGGATCAGATTGCTGCCAACATGAAGGTGCAGGAGACCATCTGCCAGGGAGCGCCTTTCTATGTGCTTGGCCCTCTGGTAACTGATATTGCCCCTGGCTATGACCACATCACTGCCGCTATCGGCGGTGCCATGGCTGCCATGAGCGGTGCGGCATTTTTGTGCTATGTGACTCCTGCCGAGCATTTGGCACTGCCGAATGTGGATGATGTAAAGCAGGGCATCATTGCCAGCAAGATTGCTGCTCATGCTGCTGATATTGCCAAGGGTGTCCGGGGTGCCAGGGAAATCGATGACCGGATGGGGGATGCCCGCCGCAAGCTGGACTGGGATGCCCAGTGGGAGTGCGCCCTGGATCCTGAGACTGCCAAGGCTATCCGTGCTGACCGTTCCCCGGAGCATGATGATACCTGCTCCATGTGCGGCAAGTTCTGCGCTGTCCGCAGCATGAACAAGGCATTGGCCGGGGAGCATATCGATATTCTCTAAGCAGCTTCTTGTTAGTTCATAAGGCAATCTGG
>JAEDOE010000294.1 GCA_016302095.1 Anaerovibrio sp.
GCGACAAGATAAATGCCAAGAACGGCAAGCCGAAGCCGGTGCCAAATGGCAAGAATACCATCGTCATGGACGAGAATTTCGTGGTTGCCGACATGGACGGCCAGATTGTGGACAAGGGCAACAAGATTGATGTGGATCCGCGCCTGGAAATCAAGGGCGATGTAGGCATGGCTACAGGCAATATTGATTTTGATGGAGCTATTGTGGTAAATGGCAATGTGGAAGCCGGTTTCGTGCTGAAGGCGGCAGGTGATATTGAAATCAAGGGCATGGTCAGCGGTGCCGATGTGGAAGGCCGCAATATTTTCGTCAAGGGCGGTGTGCAGGGCATGAACCGGGGCCGCATCAAGGCACTGGAGGACTTCCGGGCATCCTTTGCGGAAAATGCTGATATTGAGGCAGGCGGAGATGTCTATATCCAGGATGTGGCAATGCATTCCTCCATCAGGGCAGGTCATCATCTGGTGATGGATGAGGGCAAGGGCCAGATAACTGGTGGCAATCTGGCTGCCGGTGAGGAAATCCGTGCCAAGTGCATCGGCAACGAGGCCAATGTCATCACCCGTGTCAGCGTGGGCGTTAATCCGATGCTTCAGAAGGAGTATCAGACAGTGCTGAAGGAGTATAACGAGTCCAAGAAGCGTCAGGAGTCCCTGAACAAGACACTGAGCACTTTGGAGAAGATTGATATGAATCAGCTTCCGCCTGCCAAGGTGGAGCAGCTGAATGCTCTGGTGCGTTCCCAGTTCCCTCTTGCCGGTCAGGTGGAGAGATGTGAGCGCAGGCTGCGTGAGATTGACGCGGAGCTGCAGAAGATGCGAAGCGGCAGGGTAAGGGTACTGGATACCATGTACCCGGGCGTAAGGCTCAGCATTAATTCCATCATGAAGAATGTGCAGGTCAAGGAGACTCACTGTACCCAGTATGTGAAGGATGACTTTATCGTGGTTGGTGCTTATTGATTTTGCGGTATTTTTAGGAGCGATGGCTTATGGATTTTGCACCTATGAGTTTGCGTATGATGGTACCTCACGCTAATGACGTGGGGGAGCTGCAGCACAATATGAATCAGCAGGCAGCTGTGCAGCAGGATTTCAAGGCACTGCAGCAGAAAAGGCTGATCGAGCGGCAGCAGAGCCAGGTGCGCACCAAGGACGATGCCGAGGGCGAGAAGATTAAGGACAATCCTGAGAAGAAGCAGGGGGGCAGGGACAGGGGAGCCAGGAAAAAGAAATCCCCTAAGGAAATCATGGAGGCACAGGGCATTACGGCTGATACCCAGGAACCCCCTATGGCGGTGGATCAGTTCCGGGGGCGCAGCATAGATATCAGCTGCTAGCCACGGATGTCAGGCTTGTCAAGGTTGGCGATTTGGCGGTAGATTTGCAAGCGGGGTTATAGATGACCACAGAGATACTAGGATTTATTATTATTGCCGGGGCGGTGATTGTCCTGGCGGCGAGGCACCAGCTGAACAAGGCGGAGGATGACCCGGAGGTGCTGGAGGCGGCTACCGGCAGGCTCCGCTATGAGCTGGAGCAGTCGGCAGATGAGATTATCAGCCGCATGACGGAGCATGTGGATCGGCTGGAGAGGCTTTTGCGGGAGGCTGACTACAAGGCGGAGGTGTTGCAGGAGAGAATCCGGCAGCTGGAAGCCTTGCAGGGCGCGCAGGAAATACAGGGCATGGGGGCTGGCGAGGCCTATCAGCCTCTGTTCCGTGCTGACCGGCAGGGAGAGGATTATCTGACTGCCAGGGCGGCAGCAGATGCCGCTGCAAGTATAAATGTGCCGGCAGCTTCGGCAGGGACTGCCTCTGTAAGGGAGCCGGGCGGCTATGGCATGCCATCCATGAATGCGACAGACAGGCGTGCCTGGGAGCTGATTCGGGAGGCATCCATGGAGCTGGAAGCCCAGTATGAGGCTCAGTCCAATACTATGCAGTCAGCCCAGCAGTCTGATGCCCTGCAGCAGGCAGTGGATATTCAGGCAGGCAATCTGGACAGCTATGTGAGCGGCAGCAGCTATGCAGCTGAGACGGCGGATGAGCCGGGGTATGCCTACGATGAGGAAAAGGGGCTTGATACCGAGGCGGCTGCCAGGCAGGCACGGCAGCTTTTGGCACAGGGCTTTGAGGTGGATGACATCGCCAAGGCGACGGGCCTGGGCATCGGGGCAGTGCATCTGATCAGGCAGATGGAGGCACGTCAGGCTGCCAGCCGGGAAAAGGAAGGCTGATGGCTGGATAAAAAAAGCCGTGATTAATGTTAAATTGCTTGACAATAGTAGTGTTATTCGTTTATAATACTACTTGTCTGTGGGGGCATAGCTCAGCTGGGAGAGTGCTTGACTGGCAGTCAAGAGGTCAGGGGTTCGAACCCCCTTGTCTCCACCATATTGATATC
>JAEDOE010000295.1 GCA_016302095.1 Anaerovibrio sp.
AGAATCTCATCGCAGCAAGGGTGATGAATGATGGGCGGGCCGAATACGTTCTCGGCCGCTCCATACAGCAGGAGTCATCCGCGCATGTGCTGCATGTGCATGCACAAACTATCCTTCTGCCCTGCAAAGATAGCGTTTTTTGCAATATGCCACAAACTAATGGCTGAAAACTATTCCCTTCTACTGTTTTTTCTGTTCTCCAGCCAGCATCTGAAGGAAAAATGCGGATTTCGTGGTGTCAACATACCTCGCCAAGTATCTAAACATACTTTGCCATTTATCTTTAGATACTTTGCCATTTATGTCAACATACTTTTTTGAGGGTGTTTTGGGAAACTTCAATAGTAAGGCATGCCACCCACAGCCATATATGCTTCCATTATCAGGCTGCGCTTATAGCCAAGGCCGCTTGACTGGCATAGAAATATGGAAATAGGAGATAAACACCCGTGAATGGGCGTTTACCTCCTATTCAGATTTTGGGGATGGGGAGGGAATGTTTATTCCGTGGCCCCGCCCAACGCCTGATAGAGCGTGATGGTATTGGAGATGATACTGTAGTTGTTGGCCACTTCGCCAAGTTGGGCACTTAGCAGGCTGCTGCGTGCAGTCAACACTTGCAGGTAGTTGGTGTTGGAGTACTGCATCAGTTTCTCTGTGGCATCTACGGCCTGGCGCAGGCTGCTCACCTGGTTGGCCAGCATTTCCTTCTTGGCCTCAGCGTTGTGGATGGCTGCCATGGCGGTGTTCACCTCTTTTCCGGCATCCAATAGTGTCTGCTGGAATCCGATGGTTGCCACTTCCATCTCAGCCTTGCTGTTCTTGTAGTTGGCACGGAGCTGACCATTGGCAAACAGGGGCTGTGTGATGCTGGCCACAGCAGCCAGGATGAAACCTCCGGGGTTGATGACCAGGCTGCCCAGGCTGTTGGTGTACTGTCCCTGGGCCGAGATGTTCAGGCTGGGGAAGAAGGAGGCCTTGGCCTGGTTCTTGGTGTAGAAGGCACTGGCCAGTGCCATTTCGGCCTGCTTCACATCGGGACGACGTTCCAGCAGACTGATGGGAAGGCCCGTGGTGCACACCGAGGGCTTGCGGAAGGTGGACAGTGCCTGACGGCTGACAGGAGCGGGCGTTTCGCCAATGCGGGCCGAGAGCACGTTCTCCACTTCGCGGATGCTGTGCTTGAGGTCCTCCACACTGGTGCAGATGCTCCAGTAGTTGGCCTCCGTGCTGGCCACAGCGGCCTTGTTGCTCTGACCGGCAGCCATCAGTTTCTTGGTCACTTCCAGATTCTGCTTCCAGTTTTCGCGCGTCTCTGTGGCAATGGCCAGCTGCTCGTCCATCATGGCCAGCGAGTAGTAGAGACTGGCGATGTTGGACACGAGGGCCGTGTGTACGGCCTGGCGCACGTATTCCATGTTCTTGAGGGCCACTTCGCTCTTCTTCTTGGCATTGCGGATGGAACCGAAGCAGTCAATTTGCCAGCTGGCGGCAATGGGGAAGGCATAGGTCTTGGTGGCGCCGCCGCCAAGTTGGTCCTTGTACTCTTCGCGGTTGTAGGGGTCGATGACCCCGGAGATGGTGCCGCTGGGGTTGAAGGCCAGGGTGGGGGCATAGGCCAACTTGGCAGCCTTCAGATTGTTTTGTGCCTCCTGGATGCGGAGGTCGGCCTGACGGATGTTGCTGTTCTGTGCCAGACCTTTCTCGATGAGTGCCTGCAGGGTGGGGTCGGTGAACACCTCTCTCCATCCCAGCTCGCCCATGCTTTGCGTACCGCTTTCGGCGTTGCCATAGAGACCCTGCGTCTTGATGTCTGCAGGGCGCTCGTAGCTTTTGTACACGCCACAGCTGCTCATGAGAGCAACTGCAAGCGTGAGGAACAAATAATTATATCTTTTCATTGTTTCAACTTTTTTATTGTTTGTCTTTGCCAGCTTCGGCCTTCTGTTTCTTTGAACGTTCCAGCTCCTTCAGGAATTGCGGGTCTGCGTCCTCTTCCATAGCCGGCCGAATCTTCTCCTGCAAATATTCAAAGATGACGAAGAACAGCGGCACGGTAAAGAGGATGGCGACGGTGCCCACGACCATACCGCCGATTACACCCACACCGATGGTGCGGTTACCGTTGGCACCGGCACCTGTGGCAAATACCAGCGGAATCATACCGAAAATCATGGTGAGCACGGTCATGAGGATGGGGCGCAGACGGGCTTCGGCGGCTGCGTAGGCAGCTTCTACAATGCCCATGCCCTTGCGGCGGCGTTCCAGTGCGAATTCGGTGATAAGGATGGCCGTCTTGGCCAGCAGGCCAATCAGCATGATTACACCCGTCTGCAGGTAGATGTTGTTCTCAATCTGGCTCATGAAAATCATGGGCAGTACAGCGTAGCCCTGGTTCCAGAGCC
>JAEDOE010000296.1 GCA_016302095.1 Anaerovibrio sp.
CTTGATGCCATCCTTATCCTTGCGGGTAAAGGCCCCCAGCTCAAGGTTTTCCAGCACGGTCATCTCCGCAAAAATCCGCCGTCCCTCCGGCACCTGGGAAATACCGCACTTCACGATTTCATGGGCAGGCAGCCCGGCAATATCCTTGCCCTCAAACTGGACGCTGCCCCCTTTCGGCTTCAAAAGGCCGGAAATGGTGCGCAGGATAGTAGACTTGCCTGCACCATTGGCGCCAATCAGGGTGACGATTTCCCCCTCATTTACCTCCAGGGAAGCACCCTTGATGGCATGAATTGCCCCGTAAAAGACATTGATGTCATTGATCTTTAACATAGTTCCCATTTTCCATCAAGCCTCCCCGCCTAAGTATGCCCTGATAACCTCAGGATTGCGCTGAATTTCCTGCGGCGTGCCGGTGGCGATAATCATGCCGTACTCCAGCACATAAATCCGCTCGCAGATGCCCATAACCAGGCTCATGTCATGCTCAATCAAAAGCACCGTCAGGCCAAATTCCTTCCGTATCCAGCTGATCATCTCCATCAGCTCCCTGGTCTCCTGAGGATTCATGCCGGCCGCCGGCTCATCAAGCAGCAAAAGCTTCGGCTTTGCCGCCAGGGCACGGGCAATCTCCAGCCGACGCTGGGCGCCATAGGGCAGGTTCTTCGCCTGCTCATCCGCCTTGCCATCCAGCTTGAAGATTTTCAACAGCTTCAGGCTCTCCTCCTCAATCTGCTTTTCCTCCCCAAAATACCTGCCTACACGGAAAACAGACTCCGCCAGGCCGTACTTTACATGGGAATGAAAGGCAATCTTTACATTGTCCAGCACGCTCAGCTCAGAAAACAGGCGAATATTCTGGAAGGTACGGGCCACCCCCCGCTGGGTAATCTCATACGGCTTCTTGCCCACGATGCTCTTGCCGTCAAACTCGATACTGCCGGTAGTAGGCTGATACACACCGGTAATCAGGTTAAATGCCGTAGTCTTGCCGGCACCATTAGGGCCAATCAGCCCCACCAGCTCCCCCTTGTTAATATAAAAATCAAAATCAGAAACAGCCTTCAAGCCGCCAAACACGATGGAGACATTTTCAGCCTTCAATAAAGCCTCGCTCATTATTTACGCCCCCCTTTGAAAATCCGGCGGAAGATCCCCATGCTGGTTACCTCCATATAGCCAAACAGCCCCTGAGGACGATAGAACATCAGCAAAATCAAAGCCAGGGCATAAATAATCATGCGGAACTCAGGCCATGCCGCCAAAGCTGCCGAAAGAAAGGTTACCACGAAGGCACCGGCAATGGAGCCTGTAATGGAGCCCAGGCCGCCCATAACCACCATGATCAGGTAGTTGAAGGATGCCAGGAAGGTAAAGGAGCCCGGATTGATGATATAGAAATTGTGGGCAAAGAGTCCCCCGGCCACACCGGCAAAGGCAGCGCCGATGGTAAAAGCCATTACCTTGTACTTGGTGGTGTTGATGCCCATAGCCTCCGCCGCAATCTCATTTTCGCGGATGGCAATGCAGGCACGGCCATGAGAGGAATTGACAAAATTCTTGATAAAAAACAGGGTAAAGAGCATCACAATAAATACCCAGGCAAAATTAGTGTGGTGGATGATGCCCTTGAAGCCGGCGGCACCACCAACATAATCCATATTCATAATCACGATGCGGATAATCTCACCCAGGCCCAGGGTGGCAATGGCCAGATAGTCACCTCTGAGGCGCAGGGTAGGCAGGCCGATGAGAAAGCCCAGAATACCGGCAAGCACAGCACCAGCCAGCAAAGCCACGATAAAAGGCATGTGAAAATAAGAAGTCATCACTACACCTGTATAGGCGCCTACTGCCATAAAGCCTGCATGTCCCAGGGAAAACTGCCCCGTATAGCCGTTAATCAGGTTCAGGCTGGCAGCCATAATCACGTTGATGCCGATAACAATCAGGTTCAGTTCCCAGAAGGAGCTGAGGACACGGGTACTAATCAAAACCTGCAGCACAGCAAACAGCACCAGTGACAGGCCCAGCATAAGCAAATCATTTTTGCGCATTAAGTTCATATCCTGTCACCTACACTTTCTCACGAGTATTCTTGCCGAACAAGCCCGATGGCTTGAACAGCAGCACCAGAATCAAAATAGCAAAGGCTGCCGCATCCCGAAAGGTGGAAGAAATAAAGCCTGATACCAGAGCCTCGATTACCCCCAGGATAATGCCGCCTGCCACGGCGCCCGGCAGGATGCCAATACCGCCCAGCACCGCCGCTACAAAGGCCTTCAGGCCCGGCATGATGCCCATCAGCGGGTCAATAGAGTTGTAGTAAACGCCTACCAGCACACCGGCAGCAGCCGCCAGAGCAGAGCCGATGCAGAAGGTAAAGGAGATTACCCTGTCCGC
>JAEDOE010000017.1 GCA_016302095.1 Anaerovibrio sp.
GAAATTATATAATAAAATAATCTTAAAAGGGACAGGTGGCCTTTTTCTTTGGTATTATAGAGCATATAATATACCTACAATCAATTAAAAACAAGATAAACCAAACGCGCGCAAGTGATTTTTTTGTTTTTGCAAGGATGACAATATGATAAGTAGTGAATATTTAGACAGTGTGTGGCCTTTTTTACGGGAAACTGACCTGGAGAGGCGTAAAAAGTTTTATATTTATTTTCAAAATGCTCCATTATGGCTGATAGACTGCGTATCTGTAGAAAGAATACAGAAAGGGACAATCTTCCTTCGGGAAGGAGATCCGGTGGATACCATGTATTTTATAGCCAAGGGGGTAATTAAGGGGACAGACATGAGGATTTATGGCATGGCCTTTGACTACATGATTTCTGTCGGGGTATATGCTTATGGCGGCATGGAATTTCTGATAGGGCTGGAGAGGTATCAGACCTCCTTGCAGGCACTAACAGACTGCATTGTGCTGAAAATACCTAAGTCTCAGTTTGCCAAATGGCTGAACACAGATATTAGCGCCTTGGCACAGGAAGCCAGGCTCATGGGGAAATATCTGCTGGAGCAGACGTACAAGGTACGGGCTTTTTTGTTCTTGCAGGGGGCGGACAGGCTGGCCATGCTGCTGAAGACCATGTATGAGCTGGAGGCGGTGGATGGAGTCCTGCGCCTGGCTAACAATCGTCAGGAGCTGTCGGATTTTACCGGCTTGAGTGTAAAAACCATTACCCGGGCGGTGCAGAAACTTTGGCGGGAGGGACTTGTCAGCAGGCAAGGCCGCGTGCTGATGGTAGATGCGGGGCAATACCGGCTCATACAGGAGCAGCTGTCACAGGTGATTTCAGAATAGGGGAATGGTCATCCTTGGTATGTTTTTAGAGGAAGTTTTAGATTTTTTAGATTTTAGAAGGAGAGTTTATCATGCAGAATTATTCAGGTGAAGCAGGGTTGCAGTATCATTTGCAGATTCGTCCGGGGGATGTGGGGAGATATGTGATTTTGCCGGGGGATCCGAAGCGCAGTGCCAAGATTGCCCAGCATTTTGAGGATGCAAAGCTGGTGGCTGACAACAGGGAATATGTTACCTATACAGGCTATCTGAATGGTGAAAAGGTCAGCGTTACCTCCACCGGTATAGGCGGGCCTTCTGCCTCCATCGCCATGGAGGAGCTGGTGAAGTGTGGCGCGGATACCTTCCTCAGGGTGGGAACCTGTGGCGGCATCGATCTGGATGTCAAGGGCGGAGATATTGTAGTGGCAACAGGTGCCATCCGCATGGAGGGTACCAGCAAGGAATATGCTCCTATTGAATTCCCTGCTATCGCAGATCTGGATATTACCAATGCCATGATTGCGGCCTGCAAGAATTTGCAGCTGAATTATCATGCCGGAGTTGTGCAGTGCAAGGATGCATTCTATGGGCAGCATGATCCGCAGATTATGCCGGTGAGCTACGAGCTACTGAACAAGTGGGAAGCCTGGAAGCGGCTGGGCTGCAAGGCATCGGAGATGGAGTCAGCCGCTCTGTTTATTGTGGCAAGCCATCTGAAGGTGCGCTGCGGTTCTGATTTTTTGGTGGTGGGCAACCAGGAAAGGGATGCCCTGGGCATGGAAAATCCGATTGTGCATGATACTGAGTCGGCTATCAAGGTAGCTGTGGAAGCCATCAGGCTTTTGATTGCGGCGGACAAGGAAAAGGCCGTACAGGGCTGATCGGAGGGAATTTTTTATGCAGCTTGCAATGAATTTGCTGGGCATTGTCGTGGTTATCGGCCTGTGCTGGCTCTTGTCATGGCACAGAAGGGATGTTAACTGGCGGCTGGTAGGCAAGGCTCTGGCCATTCAGTTTTTGCTGGCGATTTTTATCGTCAAGGTGCCTGTGGGGCAGCAGGTGATTGCCACGCTATCTGATGGCGTGACTGCCGTGGTGAACAGCGGCAAGGACGGCGTAGCCTTTGTTTTTGGCGATTTGGCAGATAGCTCCAAGGGCTTTATATTTGTCGTTCAGGCACTGGCAAATATTATTTTCGTATCAGGCCTGGTAGAGCTTTTGTATTATCTGGGTGTCATCGGCTTTGTGGTCAAAAAATTGGGCTGGGTGGTCAGGAAATTGATTGGCTCTACGGAAACGGAGAGCTTTATTGCCACAGCTAATATGTTTTTGGGGCAGACCAGCAGCCCTGTTTTGATCAGCAGGTATATTGGACACATGACCAGGAGCGAAATTCTTGTTATTCTGGTTGCAGGCATGGGCAGTATGGATGTGTCCATATTGACAGGCTATGTTTCGCTAGGGATACCTATGGAATATTTGCTGATGGCAAGTATGCTGGTGCCGGTGGGCAGTATTCTCATCTCCAAAATTATTTTGCCTGAGGTGGAAACAGCTGAGAGTCTGGATGAGCTGGCTATTGATGGCAAGGGAAGCAACAGCAGCCCTATAGAGGCGGTTATCAACGGTGCTTCCGTGGGTGTAACCATAGTTATCGGTATTTCAGCTTCCCTGATTGCCATTATCGGCATGGTAGCGCTGCTCAATATGATTCTCGGCTTTGCCGGGCTGAGCCTGGAGATTATTTTCGGCTATATATTTGCGCCTTTTGGCTATCTTATGGGCTTTGATGGTGCGGCCGCCCTGCAGGAGGGAACTTTGCTGGGACAGAAGATCGCCCTCAACGAATTTGTAGCCTTTAGCAATCTGGGCTCCTTTATTGGAACCCTTGATGCCAGGACTGCCATGATGGCTTCTATTTCTCTGGCAGGTTTTGCCAATGTGGGCAGCATGGCTATTTGCGTAGGCGGCATCGGTGCCCTGTGCCCTGGCAAGAAGGGCGTGCTTTCCCAGCTGGTGCTGCGGGGGATGATAGGCGGTGCTCTCCTGAGTATTTTGAGTGCCATGCTGTGCGGCCTGGTGGCACTGTTCTGATGCTGCCAGAAAAATACAGCGGCATGAGTTTTATTTAAAGAGGTGCTGTAGGATGAAAAAGTATAAACGTATTTTTACTGTTGTGCTGGATTCTGTAGGCATAGGTGCTGCCGGTGACGCTGAGGCCTTTGGCGATGCCGGGGCGGATACCCTGGGGCATATTTCACGGCAGGTGCCGGGGATGAAAATTCCCCACCTGCAGAGCCTGG
Source organism: Anaerovibrio sp. (assembly GCA_016302095.1). GTDB lineage: Bacteria > Bacillota > Negativicutes > Selenomonadales > Selenomonadaceae > Anaerovibrio. The sequence goes on from JAEDOE010000017.1 coordinate 3,160, forward strand.
GCATAGCAAATGTGCACAGGCTGCCCCATGTCAGGGCGGCAGAAAACACTCTCGGCTACTATGCAAGGCTGCGGGAGGCAAGCAATGGCAAGGATACCATGACCGGCCATTGGGAAATGATGGGGCTGCATATTACCACCCCCTTCAAGACCTTTACGGAAACCGGTTTTCCCAAGGAGCTGATAGATGAGCTGTCCCGGCGCACCGGCAGGGTGATTATCGGCAACAAGAGTGCCAGCGGCACGGCAATCCTGGATGAACTGGGGGAGGAGGAAATCGCCACAGGGCATATGATTGTCTATACCTCGGCTGACTCAGTGCTGCAGATTTGCGGCAATGAGGAAACCTTCGGTCTGGAGGAGCTGTACCGCTGCTGCGAAATAGCCAGGGAGCTGACCATGCGGGACGAGTGGAAGGTGGGCAGGGTGATTGCCCGGCCTTATGTGGGCAGGAAAAAGGGGGAGTTCAGGCGCACCAGCAACCGGCATGACTACGCCTTGAAGCCTTATGGCGCCACTGCCCTGAATGCCCTGAAGGAGGCCGGGTATGATGTGATTTCCGTAGGAAAGATTGCAGACATTTTTGATAGCGAAGGCATTACGGAGTCCAACAAGTCAAAAAGCTCCGTGCATGGCATGGAGCAGACCATAGAGCTTGCCGGGCGGGACTTTACAGGCTTGTGCTTTGTCAATCTGGTGGATTTTGATGCCCAGTGGGGGCACAGGCGCAACGTGCAGGGCTATGCGGAGGAATTGGAGCGGTTTGATGTGAGGCTGGGGCAGCTGTTGCCTCTGCTCCGTGATGATGATTTGCTGATTCTGACTGCTGACCACGGCAATGATCCTACCTTCCGGGGGACGGATCACACCAGGGAGGATGTGCCGTTTTTGGCATATTCCCCGTCCATGCAGGGACATGGGGCGCTTTCGGACTGCGATACCTTTGCCGTTATCGGGGCAACTATTGCAGATAATTTCGGGGTGGCCATGCCGGAGGGAACTATCGGAATATCACTTTTGGACAGGCTGGACTGATGAATAGGCAAGATGAAAATATAGAAATGAGGTTGGCTGATGGATAAGAAAGAGATTTTGGCAAGAGTTGATCATACGTTGCTGGATCCGACGGCAGGCTGGGAGGATATACGTCGGGTTTTGGATGATGCGCTGCACTATGGCACGGCTTCGGCATGTATTCCGCCGGCTTATGTAAGGCAGGCGGCAGAACAGGTGGAGGGACTGCTGCCTATCTGCACGGTAATCGGTTTTCCTAATGGCTACAGCACGGTGGCAGTCAAGACCTTTGAGGCGGCTGCTGCCGTTCAGGATGGTGCAGACGAAATAGATATGGTGCTGAACATTGGCTTGCTGAAGGCACATCGTGATGCGGAGGTGCAGGCGGAAATCATGATGGTACATGATTCCTGCCGGGGCAAGCTGGTCAAGGTCATCATTGAAACCTGCCTTTTGACAGAGGAGGAAAAAATCCGTGCCTGCCATCTGGTGACTGAGGCAGGGGCGGAGTATATTAAGACATCTACGGGCTTTTCTACCGGCGGTGCCACCTTTGAGGATGTAGCCCTGCTGAGAAAGCATGTAGGTCCCAATGTTAAGGTAAAGGCCGCAGGCGGTATTTCCTCCTTTGCTGATGCGGAGAAATTCATAGAGCTGGGAGCGGACAGGCTGGGCACCAGCCGCCTGGTGAAGCTGATGAAGCAGGAAGAGGGGTGGAGATATTGACCAATGAGGAGCTTTTTCAGGAGGCAAAAAAGGCAAGGCTGCACGCCTATACGCCTTATTCCCATTTTCAGGTAGGGGCGGCGCTTTTGACAAAGGAGGGCAAGGTTTATCACGGCTGCAATATTGAAAATGCCGCCTATGGCCCTACCAACTGTGCGGAGCGTACGGCTTTTTTTAAGGCAGTGTATGAGGGTGAAAGAGAATTTGACAGGATTGCCATTGCAGGTGCCCCGGAAGGGCAGGAGCCGGAGGAAATGTGTGCTCCCTGCGGTGTCTGCCGTCAGGTGATGATGGAATTCTGCCAGCCGGACAGCTTCCGGATTATCCTGTCAGATGGCAAGGGCAGCGTGGCTGATTTTGCCCTAAGGGAGCTGCTGCCCTACGGCTTTGGCCCTGCTAATCTGGGCAAATGAACAGATAGCAGGTGATTTTGCGCAAAGGTCGGCAGGTAATTGACAGGTAATTTTATATAATTTTGCACAGTAAAAGAGGATGGCAGGGATTGCCATCCTCTTTTTTGGAAATTAATGGGATATATGTGGAAATTTTAAGGGAAGCAAATTGATTATTTACCGAAGTAACGCTTCAGGAGGCCGGCAAAGCCCTTGCAATGGCGAGCCTCGTCCTTGCACATCTCATGTACGGTGTCATGGATAGCATCCAGGTTCAGCTGCTTTGCCTTAACAGCCAGCTTCTTCTTGCCCTCGGTAGCCCCGAACTCTGCATCCTTGCGCATGGACAGGTTCTTCTCAGTGCTGTCGGTGAGCACCTCGCCCAGAAGCTCTGCAAACTTGGCAGCATGCTCAGCTTCCTCAAAAGCATAGCGCTTGAAAGCCTCGGCAACCTCAGGATAGCCCTCACGGTCAGCCACACGGCTCATAGCCAGATACATACCTACCTCGGAGCACTCGCCGTTGAAGTTCTCGCGGAGCCCCTCGATAATCTCCGGGTCAACACCCTGAGCTACGCCCAGACGATGCTCGTCTGCCAGCTGCATCTCGCCTTCCATCTCCTTGAACTTGTCAGCGCCTGCCTTACAGATAGGGCACTTCTCAGGAGCAGCATCGCCTTCATGAACATAACCGCAAATGGTGCATACGAACTTTTTCATAACTTTTTCCTCCTATATGATACACACAACACTGTTTTGTCCTTATCTCTATGGACCTTATTATACTAATTCGACACAAATTTGAAAAATCCTGTTTTTTGGCAAAATTTTTCTTTTTAAGGCTTTTTCTTTAGTTTTCTAGCGTATGCTTTATTTATTATTAATTTATAAAAAATAGTAACGGATAATAATTATCATGATAAAAAAGCAAATCCCTTTTGCGCATGTTGCACAAGTTTTTTGCTATGGAGGATTATTTGTGATAAAATCTTACGTTGAGAAAGAGTGTATTTTTAGCGAGCAAATGGGAGCGTAATAATGTTTAAATTTAAATCTGACGCACCTGCAAGGACGGCAGAGCTGGCAAGAAGGCTTGCCGGTGTGCTGAGGCCGGGAACTGTTATCTGCCTGGATGGGGATTTGGGGGCTGGCAAGACCTTGTTTGTGCAGAATCTTGCCGCCAGCCTGGGGGTGCAGGGGGAGGTTACCAGCCCAACCTTCAATCTGATGAACCTGTATGAGGATGGCAGGCTGCCACTGGTGCATTTTGATTTGTACCGGCTGGAGCAGGAATACGAGCTGGATGAGATTGGTTTTTATGATTATGTGGAGAATCCTGATGGCCTGGTGCTGATAGAGTGGGCGGAAAAATTTCCTGAGTGCCTGCCGGAGGACCATATTGCGTTGCAAATTCAGCGAACTGATGTGGAAAATGAGCGTGTGCTGGTGTTCAGCCTGGCAGGCAGTGCCCTGCAGGATGTGTATAAGGAGATGGAAAAGCTTTGCCAATTTTAGCAATAGATACAGCGACGATGGTTTCCAGCGTGGCTGTGGCGGATGAAAAAAGACTGTTAGCGGAGCTGACAGTGCAGACCAGATTAACCCACTCGGAAACCCTTTTGCCTCATATCGAAAAGGTGCTGCAGCTGGCAGGGGTGGAAAAGGCGGAGCTGACCGGGGTGGCTGTGAGCCTGGGGCCAGGCTCCTTTACGGGACTGCGCATAGGGCTGGCGGCTGCCAAGGCGATTGCTTACGGCCTGGGGATTCCTATTTTCGGTATTCCCACTACCGAGGTGCTGGCATGGCATTATCCAGTGCCGGAAGTAGAAGTGGTGCCTTTTATTGATGCTCAGAAGGGGAATGTGTACAGTGCCGTTTACAGATGGCAGGGCAAAGGCTTTGCCGAGGTCAGCCCGGTGCAGGTTTACTCTGTTGATGAGGCACTTGCCCTGTGCGAAAGCCGGCAGAGGACAGTGATGGCGGTAGGCGACATGGCAGCAAAGAAGCTGGCAGGGCGTGAGGATTTGCCAGCCAATGTGCAGCTGCCGCCTCAGCACATGCTGATGCCACGGGCCGCCAATGTGGCTATGGCAGGCTTGAGGCGGCAGCAGGCGGGCTTGGCTGACTCCGTCATGGATTTGGAGCCGGTGTATATCAGGCGTTCCGAGGCGGAGGTGCTGTGGGAAAAGCGTCATGCCGCAGCTGATGAAAAGGAGAAGGTGCAGCCATGAGCAGTGAATCCCCGGTGATGGAAAAGGGAGCTGCCGTCATGGGCAGTGAGCGGCAGGCGAGTGGTCATGGCGGCAGCCATGGGGAGATTGTCTTCCGCCGCATGGTGCAGGAGGATGCAGATGGCGTGGCAAGGGTAGAGGCGGCATGCATGCCGGTTCCCTGGTCACGGCAGTCCTTTTGGGAGGAGGCATCCCACACGGACGCCTATTACCTTTTGGCAGAGGATGCAGGGAAGGATGGCTTGATAGTGGCTTATGCCGGCTGCTGGGTGCTTGCCAATGAGGGGCATATTACCAATGTAGCGGTGGACCCTGCCTATCAGGGGATGGGGCTGGGCAGGCGGCTGATGAATGAGCTCATTTTGCGGGTAAAGGAGCTGGGGGTGGATTCCATGACCTTGGAGGTGCGCCCCTCTAATCAAGTGGCAATCAATCTCTATACCAGCCTCGGCTTTCGCAGCGTAGGGCAGCGTCCCAAATATTACACCAATCCTGTAGAGGCGGCTGAAATCATGTGGAATACCAGGCTGTAGAATCTGCGGCGGCCTTTGGCCTTGCGTTTTTAGCCGGAGTTTTTCGGAAATAGTTGTATATGTGTTATAGATGTTTATAGATATTTGCAGATATTTAAAGATACGTGGAGATATTTAGAGATACTTATGGATAATAAAATTACTCTAGCAATAGAATCCAGCTGTGATGAAACCTCGGCAGCTGTTTTGCGCGGCGGGCGGGAGGTCCTGTCGCTGGTGATTTCCACCCAGATTCCTGTGCATCAGAAATTTGGCGGGGTGGTACCGGAAATTGCCTCAAGGAAGCACATTGTAAATATTATGCCTGTTATAGATGAGGCGCTCCATAAGGCTGGCGTCAGCCTGCAAGACGTGGACCAGGTGGCAGTAACTTACGGGCCGGGACTGGTAGGAGCGCTTCTGGTAGGCGTATCCGCCGCCAAGGCACTTGCCTTTACCCTGGGGGTGCCGCTGATTGGCGTCAATCATCTGGAGGGGCATATTTTTGCCAATTTTATCAGCCATCCTGACCTGCAGCCGCCTTTTATGGCACTGGTGGTATCAGGAGGGCATACCTCCCTGGTGCATGTAAAGGATTACAACTCCTTTGCCCTCATGGGGCAGACCAGGGACGATGCGGCAGGGGAGGCCTTTGACAAGGTAGCCAGGGTAATGGGGCTTCCTTATCCCGGGGGGCCTCAGATTGATAGGCTGGCCAAGGAGGGCAATCCCCACGCCATTGATTTTCCCAAGGCATTGCAGGAAAAGGGCAACTATGAGTTCAGCTTCAGCGGCCTGAAATCCGCGGTGCTGAATTATCTGAACAGCATGAAGTGCAAAAATCTGCCTGTCAATAAGGCAGATGTGGCGGCTTCCTTCCAGAATACCGTCATCGAGGTGCTGATAGCCAAGGCCATGGACGCAGTCAGGGAGTCCGGCTGTGATACGCTGGTGCTGGCAGGAGGCGTGGCGGCCAATAGCTCCCTGGAAGGGCGGCTTAGGGAGGCGGCTGAACGGGAGGGAATCCGCTTCTGCTATCCTGACAAGCTGCTTTGTACCGACAATGCGGCCATGATTGGCTGCCGGGGCTATTATCAGGCACAGGCAGGCATTTACTCTGATTTGTATCTCAATGCGGTGCCGGGGCTGGCACTGACGGATTTGTAGCAGCCGGGACAGGAGGCGGCAGGTATGCAGCTTAATGCAAATGATATATCTGAATTTCCAAATGAAACTATTACAGCGGCTTGCCGCAAGTACACTGATTTGACAGCTATGCAGGCGGAGGTGCTGAAAAGGCTGAACACCTGCCTGCCCTTTATTGCGGATTTGGCACATGCCTATCTGTTTCTCTATGTCAGGACGAAGGATGCCTCAAAGCTTCTGGTGCTGAAGCACTACCGTCCCCATACCTTTTTTACGGATATTGAGCTGACGGGGGAAGGAGCGATGGTGGCGGCTGTGGAGGAACCCCTGATTACAGCTGCCTTTGAGAAGGGCAAGTTCATTAAGGGACAGAGGGAATGGCGTTTCGGCATCAATCTGGAGATGTATGTGCATCCTGTCCGGTCAGGAGGCGAGGTTATAGGCGTGGTGAGCCTGGAGACGGGACGCAGCTATGCTACCTCCAGCAATTACCACCAGCTGATGGATACGGCTGTGTTTTTGCTGGAGCATGGCAAGAAGGGACTGGACGGGGAACAGTTTCGCACCATGTCGCCGGGAACCGGCATCATCATCGCCGATCACAGCAACCGCATCGTGTTTGCCAATTTGTCGGCAACCCGCATCTATCGCTCCCTGGGCATTACCAGCCTGATTGGCTGCCGCATGCCGGACAGGGAGCTAAGTGCCATGCTGCACAAGGAGACCATCGACAGCAGCCGGCCTTATGAGCGGGAAATCCAGATCAGGGATATTGTGCTGGTGCAGCGGGATATTAAGCTGGAGGAAGCGGGGGTTCTGCAGCGGCGGATTATGCTCCTGTCCGATGTGTCAGAGCTGCGAAAAAAGGAGCGGGAAATCAAGATAAAGTCGGCAGTTATTCAGGAAATTCATCACAGGGTGAAGAATAATTTGCAGACCATCGCCAGCCTTCTGAGGCTGCAGGCGCGCCGCTCCAAGGTGCCGGAGGTCAAGTCGGCACTGCAGGAAAGCACCAACCGCATCCTGAGCATGTCAGTGGTGCACGAGTTCCTGTCCCAGCAGGACGCAGAGGAAATCAAGGTCATTGAGGTGACGCGGAATATTCTGAATACGGTGGCACCCAATATGGTTTCCAGCGATTTTCAGCTGGAGCAGGTATATGACGGACCGGAGGTGATCCTGCCTTCCCGCACTGCCAGCAACCTGGCCGTGATTATCAATGAGCTGATTCTCAATTCCATTGAGCATGGCTTTGAGGGACGGAACCGGGGGCTGATCGGACTGCATACGGAAGAAACAGCAGAAGGTTATGTGCTGGAGCTGTATGATGACGGCTGCGGCCTGCCTGCTGATTTTGATTTGACCAGAACCCGTTCTTTGGGCTTGCAGATTATCAGGACACTGGTGGCTGATGATATGGGTGGCGAGATAGAGCTGTTCAGCCGTCAGGGAACCCATGCGAAAATTACGATACCACGAAATCCAGAGGGAGGAGAATATTGAATGAAAGCCTTGAAAATTGTGATTGCTGATAATGAATCTGTTATCCGCATGGATGTCCGTGAGATGCTGGAGGAAGCAGGTCATGAGGTAGTGGGCGAGGCTGTAAATGGAATCAAGGCAGTGGAGCTGGCCAGGAAGCTGAAGCCGGATCTTTGCATACTGGATATCAAGATGCCGGAGATGGACGGGATTACTGCTGCCAAGCTGATTACGGAGGAGAAGATTGCACCGGTGCTGCTTCTGACGGCTTTCAGTCAGAGCGATATGGTAAAGCGTGCCACGGATGCAGGGGTGCTGGCCTATCTGGTGAAGCCGGTGCAGGAAAGCAATCTTTTTCCGGCCATTGAGGTGGCGATTTCCCGCTATCAGGAAATGCACCAGCTGGAGGATGAGCTGTTCAAGGTGAAGGATACCCTGGCCATGCGCAAGACGCTGGACCGGGCCAAGGGGATTCTCATGGATGCTCATGGGCTTACGGAGTCGGAGGCCTTCCGCCGCATCCAGCAGTACAGCATGGCCAAGAGAAAGACCATTAAGGAAGTGGCGGAGGCAATTATCCGGGCAGCAACAAAATAAATTGGAAATTTCAGTTTGTCGTAGTGGTTATTCGTTACTTCGTGCATATACTGACTGATGTAATTTGATACTTC